>NZ_JAKUHK010000220.1:0-3444 GCF_023630655.1 Synechococcus sp. MU1655
GACAACGATGCATAGCGTGTGCTGGTGATGCCAACTGCATTAGCCGGTTTCAGCTTTGCTGATGGTTGATTGATCGTGACCACGGTGCTGCGGACTGAAGCGTGACATCACGAGGAAAAGATGCGAAACTTATATGCAATAACGCTGGCCAAATGGCAACTTTTCTACTTGATCTTGATGGTGTAATTTTCAAGCACTCAACAATGGAATTCAATGAAGGTGCTCTAAATTACTTGAAAAAGATCAAAGCAGAAGGTCACAGCATCGTTTTCACTACAGCTCGAAAAAGCTCGAATAATAATATTCCTTCCCTTCAGCTGGACCTTACAATTCAGAAATTGCATGACGCAGGGATTGAATTTGATTCAATAGTCGGAAATCTTTCAAGCCCAAGAGTCGTGGTTAACGATGACGGGGCTTTCGCTATAGACCATGATCGCAATTCTCCACTTCACCATCACCCAGGAGTCGAATTATTTACATCCAACTGATTAATGAGACTGCTCTCCTAACAGTTGCTGCTAAGCAGATATCGTCTTAATAGTTGTGAAGCGATAGGCAGCTTCAACTTTTCTGCCCTAACTCACAAAAGGACTAAAAGCTTACTCCCAGCTGCCAAGCCATCATCGTCACTAGCCCTTAGCGCCATCAGCAGGTGGCAACGGCTTGAAGCATTCCCAGGCTGCAATAAAAACCCCGCTCCAAACGGTTGAATGAATCTTCTGACATCTATTGCTTTGGTTTGATCTGAACGAGATCCGGGATTAGTCGGTGAGGTGACCATTCATGATCGTAAGGGCATGAGGGTAGATCTCAACTGGTGAGCTAGTTCCGTAGGCATGCCTGAGATCCATCAATGAAGATCGTAAACTGGACTAACGAGTACGCAACGGAAGATCCAAAAAAGGTGAGAACTGGAATCAATGAATCCTGATGCTTAACTTTGGTCAGTTGTTTTAGTTTCCGGAACAGTTGTGTTTCTTTTGATGGCCTTATCTGCTTCAAGCAAAGGATCGTTTGAATGCGTCGGAGCTTGTCTTTGTTCCATTGAATGTTCTGGGACATGCCTTTGTTAACGGGCAGGCACAGGGCACAACAAACCCGAGGAGCTTTCGCCATCTAGCGGAGAGGGTTCAGTTATCGCAGGCCCTTTTCGGGCAATGAAGCGGGTGCCAATCCGCTTCACCGGGCTCTTGTTCTCATTGTTCTGTCATTTTGGCTGTTTTAGCTCAACGGCTTATTGCTCACCCTAAAAGCACTAGAAAAGGATTCAACGTCAATCAATTGATTTAAATTCCACTCTCAAGTAGGACTTCAGTTGTAGTTACAGCTAATGCAGAAATCACTGGCGCAAATACGATCACCACTTGCTTGACCAGTGCCTTTCCGTCAAATGCGATTCCCAACTCACTCAATAAGTGTGGGCCGGTAGCAGAGGAGGATCTCCTAGAGGCCTCCAGTGATTCACGATGTCCATCAAGGGTTAACATGATACATGCATATAGAGTTGCAATCATGGTGCTAAACACAAAAGCCCAATAAAATACAATCCCGGATGCCAGTTGACTTAACTCCGGCCTATCTAGAACTAGGAATGACAACCTCATCCACGCGAACATATGCAATATTCCGACCACTAAAAAGACAGACGAACATGCGCAAAATTTCCTCCCTGATTTAATTCTACTAACCAACATGTCGTCCGTCCATCCTCCACGAGGGGTGATAAGCACTGATGGCATAAATGCACAAAACAGCGAGGGGATAACGACGCTGAGTACATTGATCACATCAAGAAGCTTATCTATACTATCCAAGCTATTCGATTGCATTAGGCTGCTTGCCTTGAGGCTTTCAAAAGTCAGATAGAAAATCATGCTGAGTGGGCGTCGTGATTCGTCTACCCATAACAAGTGAGAAACGCCTATTACAATCAGAAAAGACGCAATTCCCCAAAAAGGATACAAGGCTTTGCCTTTAACATTCTTACCAAGAAAGCGAAAAACATAGCCGATTAAACCAATGGACACAACCAAGTAAATCAATGAAGCCGATCCCCATAACTGAGCAGCAGCAATAGACGACTCAGCAAAATCGATATTGGCACTGCTAGAAAGCAATTGCATTGCATAATCAGCAAATGAGACTCCAATAATATCAAATAGTATTTGGCCTAGTATATAGACAACAACTGGTAATAAAGCCAACAATAGGAGTTTGAATTCATTGGGCGTAATCCTTGTTGCTTGAAATCGTTCAATTGTTGTGTTTTCCACGTCTTTCCATGAATCTTCTGAATTATGCCCTGATTTGTACTGGTCAGCCACATCGCATTGGCTGTCTTTAGCGGCATCCTTCCAATACAAGTAGAAGTCAGGCTGGTGCTGCCACATCAGTGCAGTTGGGCGAGATTGCCCCTATGCAACTTGCTTGCCAAGTTCCTGATATTGATCCCGAATGAATAACCGTGGACAGGGACATCGGCGTTTGCCTCAGTGGCTCAGTCAGGAATGATTGATCCGTCACCACTTAGGCGGGCAACGCTTCCACCCGCCTGACTTCTGCATGGTTTCCCAGGCTTCAATGGCGTAATGGTGCAACATGCGCGTGACCACCGGCTGACCACTGCCGTGTATCGGGCCTGGTCTCCACAACAACCCACGTCGGGTACGCCGTTGGATTGGCGTTGCTGAAGCTGCCGACCTCCCCTCCGTGATCGTTCATCAACCAGCAGACACCGTTCTTCTGTACATGACAACCAACCAGTGGACGGTCCTTGTTTGACATGCCGACACGATGGTGAAACAGGAGATCAAGTCAGGAATCATTCCTCAACCAACCACTGGGGTTATGCGGTCGGTCAATTCAAGGAGCCCTCATACAAACAGAGCTTGTAAGCCGAGACCTGAGCCCGGTTTGGTGGCCACTCTTCGCCGTACTGAATAGAGGCGATGCCTCTGTTGATGTTGTCGTCTCCCCAGCCGCCTCCAGCTTCCTGTGCGATAGGGCAGAGAAGTTTCAGGGCCTGTTGACGGGCTTCCAAATCAGGAATCGACTCTGGGGAAGGCCCCGGAGAAGGTTCAGCGTTGACGTGACAGCTGCCGGCGAGAGCCAGCAGGAATAGGGCGTACACCTTCATGTCTTCGGGATTGCCTGATCAGTCAGTCGATTGTCAGCTACCCAGTTGCCCTCGAACCGACGTCCTGCTGGCGATCAACCTGTGGGTGGTTCTACTTCGGCATGCAGACAACATGACGAAACAGCAGGTGCGGCTAATGACGTAAGCCCAGTAACGTCAGCACCTAGTGCGATCTCCAACCGTTGAGCTGAAGCCAAAGCCAGTCATCCAACCCACTGACGCACGCAGGTCACGACCGCTCCAGGATTGAATGGACCATGTCCATAGCTCCTGTCTATCAATTCCGGGCTCATCAACATCAGCTT
>NZ_JAKUHK010000221.1:0-3422 GCF_023630655.1 Synechococcus sp. MU1655
TCCAGATCGGTGGTCACAGAAAACGTGATCGAAACGATGCAGTCCGGCTTCAGAGCGTTGTGTTTCACCAGCGCATCCATCAGTCCAGAGACCGCCTGCTCAATCGCAACAACAGTGTTAGCGCTGCAGGTGGTTGCACCACGTAAACCGCGCAAGGCCAATCCGCTCCCCAAGGTCATGGCCGGAACAACCACAAGGGTTGACCGCTGAGCTCCATCTCAACCGAGACGAGCTGCTCGATTCGTACAAGCAGATTGGACCCCGACAACCCTTGCAGCAATGGCTTACGGGGTTTTCCAAGTGTCACCACGCGGCAGCGCTCCTCATCCAGATCAGCCAACTGTGCCGCAAGCACCCTTGCGCGCTCCTCGTCACCCAGCTCATCCACGAGTCCAAGATCTTTGGCCTGCGCACCGCTAAACACCCGACCGTCAGCAAATTCGCGGACGCGGCTTGAATCAAGCTTCCGTCCTTCTGCAACGGCCGCCACAAATTGCTCATAGCTGCTGTCAATCAAGGATTGCAGCAACTCACGTTCTTCTGGGCCTAAAGCACGATCTGGAGAAAGGATGTCTTTGAAAGCACCGCTCTTCACAGTTTCAAATTTGACGCCAACGCGATCCAGCAATTTGGAAAGGTTGTTGCCGCGAAGGATCACACCGATGGAACCGGTGATCGTCCCTGGATTGGACACAATCTTTTCTGCGGCAACACCCACATACACCCCACCAGATGCAGAGATATTCCCGAAGCTGGCGACAACGTGACAGCCTTTTTCTCGCAGCCTGAGCAGGGCAGAGTGAATCTCCTGGCTGTCGCCAACAGTCCCTCCAGGACTATCAATTCGTAGCAACAGTGCAGGAAATTCACGCTCCTGAACCTCTTTCAGAGCTTTGAGGACTCGACGACGGGTGGAGCCAGTGATCGCCCCCTCAATGGCGATCCTCGCCATCGTTCGCCGGGACTTGCGGCGCCAGGGCCAGATCATGGTGGTCAATCGAACACGTCTAGATCTTAAAAAGGAGCCTGTTCGTAGCACCCCATGGGATCTCTCCGCCGAGGGCTGCTGATGATCCTGCCGTTCGCCCTATGGGGCACAGCGATGACAGCAATGGCTCCTCTGGTCAGCACAGGAGGGCCGATTCTGGTGTCCTGCTTGAGGTTGCTCCCGGCTGGAATCATCGTGATCGCCTCTGTTCCGCTTCTCGGGCGTTCCTTAGCCATTGATCCTGGGGATCGGGGTTGGTTTCTCCTGTTCACCCTGATTGATGCCCTGCTGTTTCAGATCTGTCTGGCCCGCGGACTCGAAGGCACTGGCGCGGGTCTCGGTTCTGTACTGATTGATTCTCAGCCCTTGATGGTTGCACTGCTTGCCCGCTGGCTCTTTGCAGAAACGATCAATCCGATCGGTTGGATGGGATTGATTCTTGGTCTGGTGGGCATTGTCTGCCTGGGCGTGCCCCAACGGCTCCTCCAGCACTGGTGGCTGTTGGGTGAGGGGGTGTCATTTCAATCGGGTTGGCAGGCTGGCACTGGCTGGATGTTGGCGGCTGCCATTGCGATGGCTGTCGGCACCGTTCTGAGTCGGTTCGCCTGCCGAAACAGTGATCCTGTGGCCGTCACGGGATGGCACATGCTGCTGGGGGGACTCCCCTTGCTGATTTGGCATGGCCTCGACGGAGCGTTCCCGTTGATTCCGCCTTGGTCCGCTTTTGCATGGACGCAAATGGCCTATGCATCTTTGATGGGGGGAGCCGTGGCCTACGCACTCTTTTTCTGGTTTGCAAGCCGTGAGGACCTCACAGGATTCACCACACTGGGATTTCTCACACCCGTTTTTGCACTTGCTTCTGGTGGACTGCTGTTGCAAGAACGACTCAACAACCTGCAATGGTGCGCAGTGCTTTTGGTTCTGCTTTCGGTGGTACTGGTGAGCCAGCGCAAACGACTTTGGGAGCCGGTTGCTCTCGTCAACGAACCCCAGCGAAGTGATCTCGGAGCATGAGCACCACTCCTCTCGATTTAATTCTGGTCAGCACACCCATCGGACACTTGGGAAGTGGGCGCGGAGGAGGGGTGGAACTGACGCTGAACTCATTGCTACGAGGTCTCGCCGCAAAGGGGCATCGGATCAGCCTGGTCGCCCCGAACGGCTCAGTTGCGCCTGACGACTGCCCTGGAGTCTCCCTCCACACCGCTGGGGGGAGCGATCAACCCAGCTGGCAGCACTCCGAACGAGATGCTTCCGTCCAAGTTCCTTTTGATGGTGTGCTTCCCCATCTATGGGACCTTGCTTTGTCCTTAGGCGAGGACGCCGATGCGGTGATCAACTTCAGCTACGACTGGTTACCGCTCTGGCTCACCCCGCATGCAAAGCCCTCGTTATTTCATCTTGTGAGCATGGGATCGGTCTCGCGAGCGATGGATGAGGTCATCTCTCAAATCGCTCAGTGGGACCAGAGGCGAATGTCATTCCATACTCAACGACAGGCAGGAGATTTTTCATTGCCTAGTCCACCGTCAGTTGTGGGGAATGGCTTTGACCTCACGCGATACCAGTTGCAGTTGAACCTCAATGGGCCCCTGGGTTGGGCCGGTCGCATCGCTCCTGAAAAAGGCCTGGAGGATGCTGCAGCTGTTGCCGCAGCTCTGGGAGAAACGCTTCTGGTTTGGGGCTTGGTTGAAGATGCTGACTATGCGCAATCAATCGAAGCCGCCGTGCCTGCCGGAACCATTAATTGGCGCGGTTTTCAGCCGACACACCAACTTCAGACAGAGCTTGGCTGCTGCCGCGCCCTACTCAACACACCGAAATGGAATGAGGCCTACGGCAACGTGGTGGTAGAAGCCATGGCCTGCGGAGTCCCTGTCGTGGCCTATGACCGAGGCGGTCCTGGCGAACTCATCCAAGACGGAACAACGGGATGGCTTGTGCAGCCCGATGATCTCGAGGCCCTAACCATGGCTATCAGCAAAGTCGATCAAATCGATCGACGCGCTTGCCGCCGTTGGGTGGAACAGAACGCCAGCCATATGGTTTTCGCACAACGCGTTGAGGATTGGATCAGGCAGGGCCTCTCTGCTGGGAATGGCACGATCGTTCCATGTCGATGATCAATGCGCCTGCCAACCCAAGGATCTCGCCTCGACAGCGCAGCCGTGGACTGTTGCTGATCTTGGCGCTTGGCCTTGCCATGTTCTGCTGGCAACTGGGTTCCACCGGTCTCGTCGATGAAACTCCACCGCTCTTCGCAGCCGCTGGCCGTGCCATGGCACGCACGGGTGACTGGTTAACGCCTCGGGTTAATGGATTGCCCAGATTCGACAAACCGCCCCTGGTGTACTGGCTGATGGGGTTGGGGTACTCGATTCCTGCCAATGAGCTCTGGGATCCACTTGGCACCTGGGCCGGCAGGCTTCCC
>NZ_JAKUHK010000222.1:0-3409 GCF_023630655.1 Synechococcus sp. MU1655
TAGGTCTACAGCGGCCAGGCTCGGATATCGATTTGTTCGTAGATCCGTCACGCCTGAGCCATGCCGATCGGCTGTAGCTGATGGCTTCTATTGACGAGTTGCTGTTGCCATAGACGGTGGATTTGCGTTGCGTTATGAACCATCCCCGATCTTCGTGCCCATGCGGAAGGGTGGGATACCGTTTTTGGACTAGATCGCAATAACCAATTGGTCATGTAGGCAGGCGATCGATTCGCCTTGCCCAAACGAAACCACAACTGCCCTTGTTATTAGTTCCTGTCGCCTCCATTGATTGGGCGGTGATCATCTGCAGGAGTGCTCTCTTGAGATACCGCTGAAGTCTTTAAGGAAGGCGCACTTCTTGAGCAAGATCAGCTCACGGATATCTCTTACCTCCCTCTCCACTTGCCCTCTCGTCTATCAACCCTAGGGGACGCGAACGTACGACTTGAAGCTGGGTGAGGAAGTGACACAGCTCTGGGGAGGGGGTGGCGTACCAGAGCATCTTTTCCGTAACGCAAGCGTGTCAATAGTGATGGCATTTACATTAATGAGCATGCACCCCCCTTTTTTTGATCGCATAGGTGTAGATGGCTGCGAAAATAATCAAACCGTCCAACCCCATCCGAAAATTCTTCAGCCCTGCATTGATGCCATGCCAACCTTGCATTCATCACCTCACAAGCGAGACGGTTGAGCTTCGCTCCCTTCCGCTGTGACTGAAGGCAAGTTCGGCATGCCTTCACACCAAGCGAATTATCAATGAATTCTTCTTTCAGATGTACATCTGTTTAGAGCTTTGTCCTTGATTGATCAGCCCCCCGTTCAACGCAAGCAATGACCATTGACCCCAGCACCAACATTCACCCCACTGCAATCGTGGACGAAGGCGCCACTATTGCTGCCGGCAGCCGGGTGTGGCATTGGGTACACATCAGCTCAGGGGCTGTGATCGGTGAGCGCTGTTCATTTGGACAGAACGTGTTCGTTGGGAATTGCGTACGGATCGGCGACAACGTGAAGATCCAGAACAACGTTTCTGTGTACGACAATGTGACTCTGGAAAACGATGTGTTCTGTGGGCCGAGCATGGTGTTCACCAATGTCTACAACCCACGGTCGGCGGTAAGCAGGAAGGATGAGTACCGCGACACGGTGGTGGAGAAGGGGGCGACGCTTGGCGCTAATTGCACGATCGTTTGTGGAACCCGGATTGGTCACCATGCCTTCGTGGGGGCGGGCGCAGTTGTGAATCGAGATGTGAAGCCCTTTGCCTTGATGGTGGGGGTGCCGGCTAAGCAAATTGGCTGGATGAGTGCATATGGCGAGCGGGTGGATCTTCCTCTTACTGGAACCGGTTCATGGACATGCCCCCACACCGGTGACACCTACCAACTTGTCGAGCACAATCTCACTCACTCTCCCGCCTGAGCGATGCAATTCATTGATCTAGCGGCGCAACAACGCCAGCAACTGCCGGATGGGCGAACCATCCGTGAAGCGGTGGATGCGCGCATCTCTGCAGTGCTCAATCACGGCCGCTACATCCTAGGGCCCGAGGTGGTGGAGCTGGAAGCAACCCTTGCCGCCTATGTGGGTGTGGATCACTGCATTGCGGTGGCCAGTGGCACCGATGCACTGCTGATCGCTCTGATGGCCCTGGGAATACAGGCCGGCGACGAGGTGATCACCACACCCTTCTCGTTCATTTCCACCTCCGAAACGATCGCCCTATTAGGTGCCATGCCGGTGTATGTGGATATTGATCCGGCTACCTACAACCTTGATCCAGACAAGCTGGAGCCGGCGATCAACGCCCGCACCAAGGCGATCATTCCGGTGAGCTTGTATGGCCAGCCGGCTGATTTTCCTGCCATCAATGCGATTGCCGAGCGCCATGGTCTGCCGGTGATCGAAGACGGTGCCCAGAGCTTCGGCAGCGAACAGCATGGCCGCCGAAGCTGCGGCCTGAGCACGATCGGCACCACAAGCTTTTTCCCTTCGAAACCCTTCGGAGGATATGGCGATGGCGGAGCTTGCTTTACCGATGATCCCGAACTGGCCGACCGTATGCGCCGGGTTTCGCGGCACGGCCAGGCGCGGCGCTATTTCCATACAGATATAGGCGTCAATGGCCGGATTGACACTCTGCAGGCTGCAATTTTGCTGGGCAAGTGGCCCAACTTTGCGCGAGAGGTTAAGGCGCGCGGCCGTATCGGAGCTGCTTATAGCAGCAAGCTCCAGGCTGCCGGAATTACTTCTACACCCCAACTGGCGGAAGGCAACACGAGCGTCTACGCCCAATACACCGTGCAAGTGGACCAGCGGGCTCAGGTGCAGGCCGCGCTCAAAGAGAGGGGGGTTCCCACGTCAGTGCACTACCCCACCCTCCTCAGCCAACAACCAGCGCTGCGTCGAGTGCACAGTGGCTCAAGCCAGGGTTGGCACACCCCCCTGGCTCAGGCGTCCAGTGAGCGAGTAATGAGCCTGCCCATGCATCCTTGGCTCAGCGATGATGACCAAGACCGGGTGGTGGATTCTCTTTCGAGCGCACTACAAAACATCTCGACTTCTGCAGCAGCATGACTCAAATGTCTTCCAGCAACTCTCATCAGGCTGAGCTGCTAGAAAAGCTGCGCACCCGTCAGGCTCTTGTAGGCATTGTGGGTTTGGGCTATGTGGGCCTGCCGCTCTCTCTCACCTATGCAGAAGTGGGTTACGGGGTGTTGGGTCTTGATATCGATCAAGGCAAAGCCGACTCCATCAATCAAGGCCAGAGCTACATCGAGCACATTGATGGTGAGCGCGTGGCTCAGGCCAGGCAAGAGCAACGGTTTGAGGCCACCACCGATTTCGCCAGGGCTGCAGAAGCCGATGCTCTGATCCTGTGTGTGCCCACGCCGCTGAATCAATACCGTGAGCCGGATTTGAGCTTCATTCGCGCCACGATGGCGGCGCTGCTTCCGCATTTGCGTGAAGGTCAAGTGCTGAGCCTCGAGAGCACCACCTATCCAGGCACCACGGAAGAAGAGCTACGCCCCCTGATCGAGCAACGTGGGTTCACGGTGGGTGAAGACGTGTTCTTGGTGTATTCGCCGGAACGGGAAGACCCTGGCAATGCGCACTTCAATACGGCCACGATCCCCAAGGTGATGGGCGGAAGTTCGGCCGCCTGCAGTGAAGTTGGAGTGGCGCTATACGAACAGGCGATTGCTGAGGTGGTGGCGGTGAGCAGCACCCAGGCGGCTGAGATGACCAAGCTCTTGGAGAACATTCACCGGGCCGTGAACATCGGCTTGATGAATGAACTCAAGCCGCTTGCGGATCGAATGGGGATCGATCTCTATGAAGTGATCCGAGCCGCGGCCACCAAACCCTTTGGTTTTGTTCCCTATTACCCAGGACCTGG
>NZ_JAKUHK010000223.1:0-3402 GCF_023630655.1 Synechococcus sp. MU1655
CGAGCGGCACTCGGCTCCATCGTGTTCAGCGATCCCCAAGAACGGACCTGGCTAGAAAGTCAAGTGCACCCGTTCGTGCGACAACGTTTCGATCGGGAGCTTCAGAAGCAGGCTGAAGAGTCTCTGGTGGCTTTAATGATCCCGTTGCTATTTGAAGCCAAGCTAGAGAACCTTTGTTCAGAGATATGGGTGATGTACTGCACGCCAATGCAGCAAAAACAACGACTAATGCTGCGTAATCAGCTCACTCTGGAGGAAGCAGAACAACGCATCAGAGCCCAATGGCCTATTGATCGCAAACGTGAACTTGCCGACCATGTCATTAACAACGGCGGCGAACCATGGTGCTGGAGATCACAGGTCAATGACCTCCTGAAATAAACTCTTCCGCTTCCTTAATCAGCAAAACTCAATCAAAACCAGAGTCAAGATGGGGGCAAATCATGTTCCCAATCCAAAGCAAGAAGTTCCACAGAGAAAAGTCAAAACACCGACAATTCACGACCCTCATGCTTTAGGCCTCAGTCGGACCTTGTCACATCACATGTCTTGACCAATCCACAAAAACCTCCCTAAGTTTCAACGTCTCCAAGCAACAATTGACCATGAAGCGGTTGGGTTTCTCACTGGGATGGTCAGCATTGCTGGTACTCACGACGCAATCTGCACAGAGCCAGCCAATTGAATATCAATGCTTCGAAAGGAATACACGACGCCCTGTAGCAGCAAGTCTTGTCGATCTCAGCACTCCTGAGGTGAGTTGCGAGATCACCACCCTGAAAACCCCAGAGCAAACAAACGAGGACAAACCGAATCTGGTTGCTGCGGATTCGGATAGCAGCGACGGCCCCAGCCCTTACGCCGAGATCACACCCGATCCAAAGTCCGTGAAACGGTTTGTCCGCGACAACCCCCTCGCGGCAAGGCGTGCCCTCAATCTGGCTAGAGGGGCAGCAATCCAGCTAAACGGCGGCCTCAGGGTCTATCGACCGGGAAGCTGCATGTACACCAGTGCGAGCAACAATCCGTGCCTCATTCATGCGGGTCCAGAAGGCTTGGAATTCAGCATCCCGGGAGGTGCAACCGGCTGGGAGCAGGCCGGAGAACCCCCAACCGTGACAACGCGGATCCTGGTGGCAGCCGATGGCCGCGCATTACTGCAGAGGGAACAATCGGGAGCCGTCAGCCTTTGAGCTTCAAGCTCAGTGAAGGCACCGGCACAGACAGCATGCGGTGATCCCTCCATCCACGGGAATCCCAATGGAGGTGAGCCAGCTGGCAACGGCAATCAGGGGTTAACGGGAGAGACTGACGTCATCCTGCCGCTGCGTCATGCCTCGCCAAAACCGGATCGGCCTCACCGGAAATAATTGAAGCACTAAACACCTCTAAAGAAGCTTGAACCAAGTCTCTTCAGCAGTCCTACAAAGCTTCTACAACCAAGAACTAAATGAACCAGAAAAAGAACAAGCCTTAGCGAAGAAAGCGTCTTAACGAGAGATCAGCGAACCCATCTGTGAGCAAAATCACAGCGATCTAAAAGCCAGATCACAACGCCAGCCAGCCAGCCAAGCGAACTTGAGGGGAGGAAGCATTCCACACCAACACCCTCCCAAAAGCAATGACCAGCAAGTTGCTCAAACAGGCAGCATTGGCATCAGTGAGCCTTTGCCTTGGACTGTCATCAGGCATCAATCAAGCACAAGCCAGCGCGCATCAAACCTCGCCAGAAGTCAACGTTCTCCGGAAATTCAACGCCAATCAAATCAAAGGTAAAATCAACATATCGGGCTACGAACTCAACCCAAACAGCATCAAATTACTCAACAGAAGCCTCAGAAGAAAAATCCAAAGCATCAAAGGCTTGAACAACCTGGCGACACTCAAGTCGGCAAACTCTGAAGTCCTAGAGCTGAACAAAGGCCTCATCATTCAATCCAAGCTATCCTATTCTTTAAAGTCAGGAGCATGTGCAACATACAAATCAAAACTAAGCCGAGCAGGAATTCAATGCGGAAGCAAAGAAGACTTGAAGAGCTCGATCGCAAGCCTTTCAAGAAGGGGATCACCCAACTATATCAGCAACACAAACAAGAGAAGATTTGCAATAAAAAACCTTGAAAATAGTCAACTCGAGATCCTAAAAGAAACAAAAAAAGCACGCGCAGCTCTTGAAGATCCAGAAGTGATCAGCACACTCGGGGCCGCAACGGTCAAAAGACTAAAGAAGATGAGTGATGAAGACCTTGCCGTAGAAGTCCTCAACACAGCAGATCAAGTGATCGAAGAGACAGTGTTCATACCCAAAGCGGAGAGCTTCAAAAACCTTCGAAAAGTAGGCACACTTCAAGGGAACTCTCTCCGGAACATTACGAAGAATCTGTCAAAGCAAAAAATTACCAAATTACCGAAATATAAAATCCCCAAGAAGATTGCAAACCCTGCACCGGTCGACAGGTCCAGCACAAAAGAAGATATTTTCCTGACTGGCTTCACTTTTGGCAAGCAATATGAATGGCGCAAAAAATGGACAAAGTCTGTGAAGTGGTGCTGGACTGGATGCAAACGAACATACTACGTAGAACCATACGCAACATTTGGCTACGGACTAGGACTCAGGTTCCCAGTTAAAGCAAATTTAAGCTTCAACAGTGATGGGACACGAGCGAGGGTCACGCCTACCTTTACCCCGATCAATGCCAACAGTAGGCAGTACCGGCAGACAGGAATGCGCCAGAACCAAGTCTTCAATGGGCAAGAGCTTGTAGCAGAAATGAGCGCAAGAGCCGGCTTAAAAATGAAACTGCCATTCGTCGGCCGCAAAAGCATGAGTCGAGGGTATGACCGAGACTTAACAGACAATCTTCCTGCACCGTTCAGAAACGGACATTTCACTCCACCATCACCGGGCAGGCCTTTACCCGCCGCCGCTCCAGTTTTTTTAAGGGATATCGATCTCTTGGGTGGAGCAGCCGATTACGGAGTGGCCTATGCCAAGCTGCACCCAGGAATTAAAATGGATCTCAATTCCAACAGCCTTCAATTCAAACTAAAAGACAATGTTCGCAATCGAATCTATGCAGTCTCTAGTGGGCAGACAAGGGATTTAGGCATTCAGAACAATCGAAGCAGCGTCACACTTTTCAACCCCAAATACAATCTAGGGTTCAGGATCACACCCGGAGTCCAATACAATATAGGGGTAGACTTTGCAGTCTGGGGAAAAAGCTGGAGAGATGAGATATGGATTCCACAACTCTCCATTACCCTTCCCCCAGGAGGTGCAGACTTTAGTTGTCACGCCAATACACAATGTTCTCGAACCTATAGCTTTCAAGCGAGCTAGCAGGAAGCAGCAACTCAATACAAATACACAACCTCAACATCTAAAGCTTCCGGTGC
>NZ_JAKUHK010000224.1:0-3389 GCF_023630655.1 Synechococcus sp. MU1655
TCTTGGAGCGATTCCGATTACAAACCCTCGACGGTTTAGGGCTGCAAAACGTTCCCCTTGCCATGCGCGCCGCCGGCGGACTGATCTCCTACCTCGGCGAGACCTGTCCACTAGACGACAACGGCATCACCCCTCCGCCCTTGGAGCGACCGATCACCTGCTTCCCAGGAGACGCGCTGGTGCTGGATGCCCAAACCCGACGCAACCTCGAGCTCACCGCTACCCAGCGTGACAACCAATTTCAGGGCTCACTGCTCTGGGCGATCGATCGCACCCTCACCGCCATGGGCGCGCGTTGTTTGCGCCGCTGGATTGAGGCCCCGTTAATGGATCCCTCCATCATCCGAACCCGCCAAGAAAGCGTGAGCCAATTGGTGAGCAAGCGACCGTTGCGCCAAGCCTTGCGGCGCTTGCTGCGTCCCATGGGTGACCTGGAGCGTCTCGCCGGAAGGGCCGGTGCAGGGCATGCCGGAGCCCGAGATCTCGTGGCAATCGCCGACGGCTTAGGGCGCTTACCCCAGCTCGCCAACCTGATCGCCAGCCAGCTCAAGGGTGGACCCTCTTGGCTGTCGGATGTGCTGAAACCTGATCCAGCACTCGCGACTCTCGGAGCGAGCATCCGGCATCAACTGGTGGACAGCCCACCGCTGAGCCTCAGCGAAGGGGGGCTGATCCACGACGGAGTCGACCCACTCTTGGATGGCTTGCGCAATCAGCTCGATGACCAAGAAAAGTGGCTGGCGGAACAGGAGCAACTCGAACGTCAGCGCAGCAACAACAGCAACCTCAAGCTTCAATATCACCGCACCTTTGGGTATTTCCTATCGGTGAGCCGGGCCCGCTCAGGCGCCGTGCCCGACCACTGGATTCGGCGGCAAACCCTGGCGAATGAGGAACGCTTCATCACCCCCGACCTCAAGGCAAGGGAAGGGCAGATCTTTCAGATGCGTGCCCGTGCCGCGCAACGCGAGTACGAACTGTTCTGTGAATTGCGTGCACAGATCGGCGATCACGCAGAAGCAATCCGCCGATCTGCGCGGGCGATCGCGGGCCTTGATGCCCTCACCAGCCTGGCGGAGGCCGCTGCCACAGGAGGTTGGTGTGCTCCTGAGATCACAGCGGATCGCAGCCTGGTGATCGAACAGGGCCGCCATCCGGTGGTCGAGCAACTGCTGGTGGAGGACGCCTTCACCCCGAATGACAGCGAGTTAGGTACAGGCATCGATTTAGTGGTCCTCACCGGGCCGAATGCCAGCGGCAAAAGCTGCTACCTACGCCAGATCGGCCTGATCCAGCTGCTGGCCCAGATCGGCAGTTGGGTTCCGGCACAAACGGCACGGATCGGAATCGCAGATCGAATCTTCACGCGCGTAGGCGCTGTGGATGACCTCGCCGCCGGCCAATCCACCTTCATGGTGGAAATGGCTGAAACCGCCAACATCCTGCATCACGCCAGCGACCGCTCACTTGTCCTTCTCGACGAAATCGGACGGGGTACCG
Organism: Synechococcus sp. MU1655; assembly: GCF_023630655.1. Taxonomy (NCBI): domain Bacteria; kingdom Bacillati; phylum Cyanobacteriota; class Cyanophyceae; order Synechococcales; family Synechococcaceae; genus Synechococcus; species Synechococcus sp. MU1655. The sequence continues at coordinate 1,501 of NZ_JAKUHK010000224.1, forward strand.
CCACCTTTGATGGACTCTCGATCGCTTGGGCCGTGAGCGAACATCTGGCCGGTGATCTCCAGGCCCGCACCGTGTTTGCCACCCACTATCACGAGCTGAATGCCCTGGCCGCAGAGCGCTCCAACGTGGCCAACTGCCAAGTGCTGGTGGAAGAAACCGGCAGCGATCTGGTGTTTCTCCATCGCGTCGCCGCCGGTGGAGCAAGCCGCAGCTACGGCATCGAAGCTGCCCGCCTAGCTGGGGTGCCTGCCAGCGTGGTGCAGCGTGCACGCCAAGTGTTGGATCAACTCGCCACCTGACGTAGCAAGGCATTCACGGCTGCTGCCACCAGGCCAGCCCCGCCGCGGGTGCCGTCCAAGCGGATCTGATTCAGGGTGGACTGCGCCAAGCGACTCTTGCTTTCCGGCACTCCCACAAACCCCACCGGCATGCCAATCACCAGGCTTGGAGCCTCTGCCCCCGCATCCAGTTGATCCAGGAGTTGCTCCAAGGCCGTTGGAGCACTGCCAATGAGCACAAGAGGCAAGGGCTGACTTGCAACCTCGGCGGCCTGGATCAGCTCCGGCCACGCGCGAACCATCGCCGCTGCCGAACGGGTAGATCCCTGCGGCGACTGAGCCGGAGCCCAATCGAGCAGGCAACGCACCTCATTCCCCGCGGTACGAGCCGCCATCGGCCGCACCGCCGCTGCCGCCATCGCTGTGTCCGTGAGGATCAGAGCTCCCGCCTTGAGAGCCTGAAGTCCGGCAACACAGGCACCGGGGCTGAACTGCAGCAGGGCCGCCAAAGAGGGATCCCCACTGCTGTGCACCAGCCGTTCGAGAACGTCTCGTGACAACGGGTCCAAACCGGTGTCTCCCAGCAGGGCCCGAATGCGGCGAATGCTTTCAGAAAAGATCGGATGATCGCGGTTCAGAGGAATCCAGACGCAACTCGGGCATCATCGACGCAAAGCCGCCCCCTGAGCTCCCAGCTTCTCCATGCCAATCCATCTGCTCTGGGGTGACGACAGTGCCGCCCGCGATCGTGCCGTCGCAGCCCTGATCGAGGAAGCGATTGACCCAAGCTGGAGCAGCATCAACCTCAGCCGCCTCGACGGCAGCGAAGCCGGCCAGGCTCAACAGGCCCTGGAGGAGGCACGCACTCCTCCTTTCGGGGCGGGAATGCGGGTGGTGTTGCTGCAACGCTCACCCTTTTGCAATGCCTGCCCAAGCGAACTCGCGGATCGCTTTGAAGCTTCCCTCGAACTCATCCCAGACAGCACCCAGCTGTTGCTCACCAACCCAGCCAAACCAGACGGACGCTTACGCACCACAAAGGCTCTTCAAAAACGGGTCAAGCAAGGGCTCGCTAGCGAACAAAAGTTCCAACTTCCGGCGATCTGGGATGGAGCCGGCCAACGCCAACTGGTGGAGCGCACAGCCGCGGATCTCAACGTGAGCATGGAAACGGAGGCCGTATCCGCACTCGTTGATGCCATCGGCAATGACAGCGCACGCCTCACCATGGAATTGCAAAAGCTGGCGCTCCACGCCGAAAGCCATGGGCAGGAGCGCATCAGTGCCGAAGCCGTGCAGACCCTGATTGACGGCCAAGCCACCAATGCCTTCGCCGTGGGCGATGCCTTGCTGGAAGGCGATGCTGGGGGTGCCATTGGCCTCCTGGATGCCCTCATTGATGCGGGTGAACCCGCCCTACGCATCGTTGCCACCCTCACAGGACAAATCCGTGGCTTGCTTTGGGTCCTGCTACTGGAACAACAAGGAGAACGTGATGTGGCCGTCATTGCCAAAGCCGCCGGCATTGGCAATCCAAAGCGGATCTACGTGATGCGCAAGCAATTGAAAGGCAGAAACCCGAAACGGCTTTTATCTCTCTTGGGACGACTT
>NZ_JAKUHK010000225.1:0-3388 GCF_023630655.1 Synechococcus sp. MU1655
ACCAGGCAAGAGCCCTGCAAGATCAGGTGGGCGGACTGGTGAAACTTGACGAGGTGAATGCATGATTTCTGAAAGCAATCCAGGCCTGCAGGGGCGCACCATCGTCGTCACGAGGGCCCGTGAACAGCTAGGGGAAGCCCGCACCCTGTTGGAACAACAGGGTGCGAAGGTCCTCGACCTGCCGGCTTTAGAAATCGGTCCTCCCGATGAATGGGGTCCTCTGGATGATGCCCTTGCCGAATTGGATGAGTTTCACTGGGTGGTCTTCTCCAGCGCCAATGGCGTGCAAGCCGTGGATGAACGTCTGCGGCTCCAAGGCAGCAGCCTGGGCCGAAGACCTGCTGGGCTTCGAATTGCCGCTGTAGGACGCAAGACGGCACGGCTTCTGGACCATCTGGGGGCACCCGCTGATTTTGTACCACCTGACTTCGTGGCAGACAGTCTGATCGAACACTTCCCTGTTTCAGGTTGGGGACTCAGACTCCTGCTCCCACGGGTGCAAAGCGGAGGCCGCACGCTGCTCGCCGAAGCCTTTGGGGAGGCGGGCGCCAGGGTGGTAGAGGTGCCTGCCTACGAATCCCGCTGTCCAGCCGACATGCCAGAAACAACGGCCAAGGCGTTGGCTTCAGGTGAGGTGGATGCGATCACATTCAGCAGTGGGAAAACAGTCCTCCATACGGCTGCACTGCTGGAGCAAACCTTGGGCTCTGAGACAGCAGCCCGTGCCATCAGCTCCGTAGCACTGGTGTCGATTGGGCCCCAGACCAGCCAGCGTTGTCTTGAACAATTCGGACGGGTCGACCAGGAAGCCAACCCCCACGACCTCGATGGTTTGACCCAGGCCTGCCTTCAGGTGATGCAGACCCGCTGCGACCGCCCGGACTGAAGCAGGGTGAGGCAGCCCGTGCGGATATCGATGGATTGGACCTCAACGTCCATGGGGAAAAGCTGCTGAGCCTCTCCAGGGCAACGGCCACCTGCCCCCAGACAGACGACTCCCGATCCCTCAGTCGTACTAATCAGTGCACGCAACTGATCCGCCACAGAGAGCACACCGAGAACCGTCAAACCCGTGTCTCCCGAGGTGCCGGGCTGGGGATCAGAGATCCGTTGCGGAAAGGGTGCGAAGGGATCGGTGCGACCTTCTGGAACGGAAACGAGAACTTCAGCAACACTCGGCAAAACGGTTAAAGCCGTTGCAGGTGGTGAGGACATGACCTTCGCCTCAGGCGACACCAAGGGAGGTTCGTTGACACGACTAGATGGGGTACCACCCGTTGGATCAGCGGAACATCCACCAATCAACGCCCCAAGCATCAGCGCTGAGAGAGCAAAGCTCGAAGCTGGCCCCAACTCAATGCTCCGTCCTTGGTGTGTAACCGCTTTCAACCAAATCCCTAAAACGATCAAGGTTCGCCTGGAGCTCCTTGGTGACAATTCCTCCCAGGATGGTCGGTTCCATCAGCGGTGCCAAGACTCCGGGAAGTTCGTAGCTCACGCTCAACTTCACAGCGGTGATCTCGGGCTGCTCTTGATAAAAACGAACGGCACCTTTGGTCGGGAGTCCCCCCACCGATTCCCACTGCAATTGCTGCTGATCAATGCGGCTCGTAATGCGCGCTTTCCATTGAAAACGGAAACCTTGAGCCGCCAAAGTCCAATCCGTTAGGTCAGGATCCTCACGGGTCTTGACCGATTCGATCCAGCGCATCCAGCGAGGCATCGCTTCGAAATCACTCCAAACAGTCCAAACCCGATCGACAGGGGCTTGAACTTCGGTGATGACCGTGTGGTCGAGCCAACGTCCCATCGGTTCAGGCCACCGCGTTGTTGGTGGCCAGCTTCGCCGGCATTCCAAGAATGGCTGCCGCTGCAAGATGACCACTCATCGTGGCTCCCTCCATCGAATCGATGTAATCCTGTCGGGTATAACTCCCGGCCAGGAAAAAATTGCTGACTGGTGTGCGTTGATCAGGCCGATACGGCTCCATTCCAGGTGCTTCTCGGTACAGAGATTGGGCCAACTTCACAACATTGCTCCAGGTGAGGTTCAAATCCTGAGCCGATGGGAACAGTTTGCGCACCTGAGCATCGGTGTGAGCAACGATGTCAGAAACCGATTTTGGAATCCAGGGGTCTCCAGGGGTCAGAACGCACTGCAACAACGATCCTTCCCCTGGTTTTCGGTAGTCCTCTGGACTGGCCAATGCCAAATCAGCGAAACAACTGAAGTCTGCGTCAGCGGTGTAAAGCAAATTATTTAAACCAGTCGGATTGGACAGGTCCTTCCGACGCGCGTCGGAGACGTCTCCTTGCGCCAGTTCCGTCACCCATCCGTCGTAACGAAGCTGCACCGTGGCTACCGGCACAGCTTCTAAGCGATGAATGGCATCGAATTGCTCGTGCTTACGCCATGCATCGGGGAGAAGGCGCTGAATCCCAGGAACATCACAGGCTGCCAGGTACACATCAGCCTGAACATTGCTCTCACCCTCGGGGGTGCTCAAGGTTAAGGATGTCACCTTGGGGGCCTCTCCTTCCTCGTAATGCACCTCCTTCACACGGTGGCGGAGATGCAAAGTGGCACCGCGTTCCTGGATGTAATCCAAAATCGGCCCAGTGAGCCATCGATGTGGTGACCCCTTCAGCAAATTGAGTTTTGAGGCCTCAGTCTTGGAGGCAAACATCATGAAAATGGTCAACATGCATCGCGCAGAAATGGCTTCGCAATCGATGAATCCCAAGGCGTAAGCGATCGGATTCCACATTCTGCGAATGCTCTCCAGGCTGCCGCCATGGCTGACAAACCAGGTTTGAAAACTCACTGAATCCAACGCACGAATCGTGCGCATCGCGCCTTCGTAATCAACGAGACCTCGCACAATTGGGCTGGTGCCTAAGGCCATCGCATTGCGCAACTTATCGATCCAGGTGAGCTGCGGAGTTGTAAAAAAAGCCTTGAGACCATTAAACGGAGCACCGACTGGGAAACGGAAATCAAGTTCCCGCAGATCACCTCCGCTATTGACAAACAAATGCGTGTGATCTTTTGGCAGCAAATTATCAATCGCGCCCACCTTGCGCATCAGAGCAAAGAGGTTGGCGTAATTGAAAAAGAACACGTGCAATCCCATCTCGATGTGATTGTCGTTTTCATCTACCCAGCTACCGACTTTGCCGCCCATGAACGGACGCGCCTCATAGAGGTCAACTTTGTGACCTGCATCCACAAGGTCGACGGCAGCGGCTAGGCCGGCCAGTCCTGAGCCCACAATCGCGACCTGCACCAGCGCTTCAACCAAGAATTCAACAACTCTATGAATACGAACGCCTTAACTGCTTTAAGCACAAGACGCGTGGGTTCAATACAGTGATTCAAGGCCAGCTG
>NZ_JAKUHK010000226.1:0-3377 GCF_023630655.1 Synechococcus sp. MU1655
ACGGCATGGTGGAGCAGGGTCGGAACAGCAATACAAACCGCTTCGACCTCAGACAGCATCTCGCGGTAATCCGCGAACCAGCGGCAATCAAACTGGTCTTTTGCAAGCGCTCCGCGCTTGGCATCCGGATCGGACACACCAACCAGATCCGCATCCTTCAAAAGACTAAGCACACGGGCGTGATGCCAACCCATGTTGCCGATTCCGATCACTCCGACCTTTACCGGAACCATAGGGTCGGTCATCGGATGGAATGCAGGTCAGAGCTGATTATCGGTGATCAACAGCTAAGACCGCTTCAGCGGCTCGTCACACCAGGGATAACCAGTCTCACCTGCACGATGCGCGGGCCTTTCATCGTGATGATCTCAAACTGAACTCCGTTGTGCCGCAGCGCTTCTCCAGCGGCAGGAATGTGCTGTAACCGTTCCAACAAGAAGCCAGCAAGCGTGTGATGGTCCGAGGCCTCAGGCAGGTCAAGATTCAGTTGACGGTTGAGCTCAAAGATCTCCAAATCACCAGCAACCAGCCAGGCACCCTCCTCCCCATCGATCGCCTGCAGGTCTGGCTCTGCCCTTTCATGTTCTGGCTCATCCCCAACAATTTCACCGGTGAGATCGGCTGCAGTCACCAATCCCTCCGTACCCCCGTGTTCATCCACCACCAACAGCAAAGGATGTCCAGATCGAATAATCGCCAACAATTCCGCGAGATTGCTGGTCTCCAGCACCCGCTCAGCAGGACTCAAATAAGGCTCTAAAGCGGAATCTTTGTGAAGTTCGCCACGGGCGATGGGCTCAGCCAACCGGCGTAAATCCAGCACACCACGGACATCATCCAGCGACTGCCCGATCACAGGGAACCGTGCATGTCGGGTGCGATGAACGGCCTCCATCAACTCTGCGAAGCGCACCTCCACCGGCAGGGTGACCATCCCAGAACGAGGGACCATCACCTCCCGCACCTGCATGTCCCGTAACGCAAACACCCCTTCGAGAATGTTGCGTTCATCGGGCCGAAGGCCCGTGACTCCTCCACTCTCCACCAGGGTCTCCAACTCACCAGCTGTCAGTGCCGGCACGAGTGCATCCCAGCGAGGTTTTAAGCCCACAAGACGAAGCAGGAGTGACGCGATGACCTCCAGGACAGACAGCAGGGGACGCAACACCTGCATGGTGGTTTCCAAGACAGGAGATAGTTGCAACACAGCAGGTTCCGGACGGCTGAGCACCAGAGCTCTTGGGAGCAACCCTGATAGCAGCGTGGCCAAGACCACCAACACAAGGAACCAGGCCAGATCCCACCATCGACCAGCTGGTGTTTCCATCGGCCACCAACGCTGACCAAAGCCCCTTGCGATCCAACCGAGTGCCACCAACGACAAGGTGGTGCCGAACTGGGTCATCAGCAGAACTGTTCGCAACCGGCGCTGCAGGCGCTCGACCGCTGGAGCACCCGGCAGGCCCTCCTCACGAAGTTCATGAACTCGACTTGGACGCAGTCGCAGCAATGCCACTTCAGCCGCTGCAAAAAACGCCGGTAAAACCAAAAGCGCGATCAGCAGCAGGTTGCGCATGGGTCAGGAATGGATGGGGGTCCCGAGGATCGAACTCGGCTAAGGCGAATTATGAGTTCGCTGCATTCACCAGATTGCTAGACCCCCGCGTTATCACGGATTTACCACAAGGCACGTATGGGTGCTGAGGGTGGATCATCCCGCTCGATTGGCATTCTGACCAGACCTTCCTCCGCCAAGCTTCTCGTGAATCCGTTGGAAATGTCCACAGTGCGCCACGGGATCGCCGGACTTTGCTCCTCCAGTAACACCTGATAAGTGGATTGCACAGCGGATCCATCCCAAACAATCGTCTGATCAGGGAAGCCAAATCCCATCACCTTGTTGCCCTCAGGCCCCGCAACAGCAATACCAAGAAGGTCGGTGAACTGGTGCATCACATCCACACCACGAGCAAAGGGTGCCGTCCACGTATAAAACCGCTCAGTGACCAGTGAGTCTGTGGTTTGGACAGGGCCACAACGGCTGACCTCAACGGGAGCAAGGATCTCGCCACCACTCCTTGAATGCGAAGGAGCTTCAAGGCTCGTGACGCAAACCACAGGATTGGCCTGACCAGGGTCGGCCTGCCACAGAGCGAGTGAACCCATGATCACCAGAACACCAAACGGGAGCCTGCGCACAAAAACCGTCACGACTGCGCGCAAACTAGGCAGAGGATTCGCTGCGCACCAGCCCCGATGTCTCAACGTTTTGAACACGACCCCCTGCTGGAACGCCTAGCGAAAGAGGCTTACCGCCATGGCAACTTCACCCTCGCGTCCGGTCGCAGCAGCGATCACTACGTGAATTGCAAGCCGGTCAGCTTGAGCGGCTCAGGCCTAGCCCTGCTCTGCCCGGCGATGCTCGCTCTGGTCGAAGCCGATGCGGCAGCCGTTGGCGGCCTCACCCTGGGAGCCGATCCACTCGTGAGTGGTGTCGCCCTTGCTGCCGCCCAGGCAGGACGCTCTCTGAATGCTCTGATCGTGCGCAAGCAGGCCAAGGGCCACGGCACAGGAGCCTGGCTGGAGGGTCCCCTTCCTGAGCAGGGCGCGCTCGTCACCGTTCTTGAGGATGTGGTCACCACCGGTGGATCATCCATCAAAGCTGTTGAACAACTCCGAGCCGCTGGCTTCACCGTGAATCGGGTGGTGACGATTGTTGACCGTGAAGAGGGAGGGGCTGCTGCGATGCAAGCCGCTGGCCTCGAGTTACACAGCCTGTATCGCCTGGAAGAGGTGGCCGCCCAGTCACAAGAGTTCAAAGCATGAGCAAGCTCCTTTGGGATCAAAACTTCCCAGTGCTGCGCCTCGAAGGGAGTGGCAGCCGCACGTTCCTTCAAGGTCAGACCAGCGCCGACATCCAGCAGGCTGAAGAGGGCGATCTTCTGCCGGCCTGCTGGCTCGATGCCACCGGACGGGTGCAGGCCCTGCTTGAAATCCGAATGGACGCCACAGGCGCTGATGTGCTCGTTCTGGCTGGAGCGGTGGATGCCGTTCACCAAGGGTTCGATCGGGTGATTTTTCCCGCCGACCGCGTTCGCCTCAAAGGAATCCGACAACAACGACGACAAGAGCTGCTGGTCCAAGCCCAGCCGATGGAGCCAGTCAATGTGTTCTGGACAGAGGATGAGCCCAGCGCAAGCGATCGCTTCCCAGCCAGTGAGGCCGCCAACGCCAACCAACTCGATTGTTGGCGCCTGGCACAGGGGTGGCCTCTCAGTGCTGGTGAATTAGATGGAACCACCAATCCCTTTGAACTGGGCCTGTCTCCCTGGGTGCACCTCAACAAAGGGTGTTATCTGGGGCAGGAAACGGTGGCA
>NZ_JAKUHK010000227.1:0-3374 GCF_023630655.1 Synechococcus sp. MU1655
ATGAAGTTGGCAGTGATCTACGCCGAACAATCTGGAAGCAGTTTGAACAGAAAGGAATCACCATTCCGTTCCCACAACGTCAGGTGTATCCAATGGAATGGCCACCAAACCTTCAACAAAGTCTGCACTCAGCTGGAGGCGGAGGTGTAATACCTCAAGGCATACAACCAGAACTGACGGGCAGCGACGAAAAACCCAACAGCGAGGCCTAACCCAAGCCAGAGCATGGGGGCGTTAGCCCGCCCCAGCACGACTTCAGCCGGAACAGTCGTCAGAAATGCCACTGGAATCACCAAGGTGAAGAGCAAACGCAAGGGCGCTGGATAGGCTGCTACGGGATAGCGACCAGATGCCAACACAGCCCGCAAAACCTCAGTGGCATTCCAGGTTTTCACAAACCAAATGCTGGTCGCGGCAATTAAAAACCAGAGTGAATACAGGATTAACCCACCAGCGAAGAGCATCACCAACACCACCGCAATGCCGAGAGGTGTCAAAGCAGCACCAGCCTGATGCCCGCCCCAAATCACCAATAACAAGCCAAGAACAATCTCCGGCAAACCTGCTGGTGAGATGGTCCGCAATGACAACCAGAACTGACTATCAATCGGCTTCAGCAGTACAAAATCAAGCGTTCCTTCACGCACATGGGTCACGATCGAAGACAGGTTGGGGCGTAACCAGGTGCTGGCAACCCCATCGAGAACCGTATAAAAACCCTGAACAATCAAGGCTTCGTGCCAGCTCCACCCACCCAACTCACGGCCTGGTCCAAAAAAGAGAGAGAGCATGAACAGGCTGCCTAGCAAGCTCAAGCCAACCGCAATCAACTCAATCACAACATTGAATTGATACTCCAACTGTGAGGCCACGGCTGTTCCCCAAAATCGCCGGAGACTTTTGAAGTAACGCCCCATTCAGGCCCCCATCGCGCTGTACCGCCGAACCCCAGCGCGCCAAAGCAGAAGCACAAGCGGCAAAAGCAGCGCAATCCAGGCGAACTGGATTGCAAATCCAGCCAACAAGTCAACAGGTTGTTCCGCTAAAACACGCGCCGGAAAGTCAATCAGATAGGGGAAGGGCGTCCACTGAGCCAACGCACGAACGAGGGGTGGAAAAGCGGTGAGAGGAGCAAGCAGACCAGACAAGAAAAGGAAGGGAATGAACAACAACCTCTCCAGAGCACTGGCCTTTTCACTCCAAAAGCAAAGGGAAGCAATCAGGCTTTGCAACAAAAAAGCAATCGAGAAGGCCATCCATGTGGCCAACCAAGCCAGAACAAAATGACCCAAGGATGGCAACCAGAAGGCCTTGGGCTGAATCAGAAAGAAAATCGCGGTGATGGCCGCAGCAAAAGGCAAACGCGTGAGCTGCTCGCCAAGATGACTTGCGACATATCGCCAGAGCGGATGGAGTGGCTGAAGAAGATATGGAGACAATCTGCCAGTGAGAGCATCCTCTTCAAAGTCGTAAACCATCCAAACAACAGAAAACTGTCGCACCAAAAAGGCACTCAAAAAATAACGATCAAGGCCTACACCATCCATCCCCAACACACCGCGAGCATCACTGCCATTCCAAAGGATGAGCATGATAAACGGGAGAACACCCGAAAGAGCCCACAGGGCGATTTCGGCTCGATATTCCAACATATGAGCGTATTCCGTGCCCAATAAAACTCTAATAATCTTGCGATTCAATCCAAAAATCCGCATCAAACACCTCCCTGGCGAAACAGATCACCGATCAGCTGGTCAATCGGGGGATCATTCACCTCCAGATCACGCACGTCAAAGCGTTCCAAAAGTTGTGCCACAACGGCAGTGAGCTGATCAGGCTGTACTCGCAAGTTCACCTCGCAGTCGCGACAACTGTCGAGCCTGCCAAGGCCAGAAAATGCCTCAGCCCCAACGGGAGCAGCAAGTTCGAGGCGAACATGGCGCTCGGGCGCAAGCCGACTTGCCAAGCGATCAAGCGGTCCATCGTGGAACAAATGCCCCTGATGAATCAACAACACACGCGGACATAAGGCCGTGATATCTGCCATGTAATGACTCGTGAGCAGCACAGTGGCACCAGTCCTTTGGTTGTAATCCGACAAAAACTTCCGAACCCGGGCTTGCGCATTCACATCCAAGCCAAGGGTGGGCTCATCAAGGAACAACACCTCAGGCTGATGAAGCAAAGCCGCGAGCAGCTCGGCTTTCATGCGCTGGCCTAACGACAACTTACGAACAGGACGGGTGAGCTCCTCTCCCAACTCCAACAAATCCGACAGCTCGGCAATCCGGCGATTGGCATCCCGATCGTTAATGCCGTACACCGCAGCATTCACCCTCAAGGAATCCATCGGTGGCAGATCCCACAGCAACTGCTGCTTCTGCCCCATCACCAACGTGATCCGGCGCAAAAAGTCTGGATGACGCTTTTGCGGTTGATGACCTGCAACGACCACCTGGCCCGCACTGGGATTGATCAAGCCACACAACATTTTCAAGGTGGTGGTTTTGCCCGCGCCATTGGCACCAAGAAATCCCACCATCTCCCCAGGTTCAATGACAAAGGAAACGTCTCGTACCGCGGACACATCGCGATAACGACGATTCACAAAATGCTGGAGGGTGCCAGCCAGGCCAGGCTGCTTATCAGCAACCCGATAGATCTTGCTCAGCTGTTCAACCGTGATCAGTGAAGATGAAGGGTTCAGGGATCACACCAGACTCTGAGAGAAGAGTAGAAGCTTCAAACCTATATGCGCAAAATCTGAAGTTGATTCCAGTCAAGATGGAATCTGCACAAATCAACTCAAGCATTGCAAACAAAGCTGATTGATAAAGACTGCACACTCATGCGCTGAACTAAACTCCCGTCTACAATGATAAGCATCATCAAATACGATTAGCCAATCCTGCACAGAATCCCTAGCATGCCAACAAGAGCTGGATTAATCAACACCATCACAACCGCAACAATGATGTTGCCGCTCTTGCTTTCGGGCTGCTCATCAGCCAACAAGCCAGCCAGCACCCTCTATATTGCCTACCCAATTCCAGACAAAGAATTCACACAAACCTCTAAAGAACGCGCGGAAAAGCGAATTAGCCTTTTCACTCAGCTATTCCTCAAAACAAATCCGAACACGCGTGTTGTGACAGTTGCCTACAGAGAGAATTTAATGAAGAATCAGATCAGCGAAGACAGCAAACTCAACCTTGGACCAGACCTAGTTCTAGGAACTGATTATGCACTGCGAAATCTTTATCAAGACTCACTATTAAGCTCCTTTCCCAACAGTCCACAGTGGACACAACAGTACGACGAGGTCATCAAAAACCTCTCCTTCGTTGACGACAAACTTCTCTTCGCTCCCTTCG
>NZ_JAKUHK010000228.1:0-3374 GCF_023630655.1 Synechococcus sp. MU1655
GTACCTGATAGAGAGCCCCACTGACCGCTGGACCAAGGGCCACAATCAGGTGCTCCGGCTTTGCTCCTCGCGTTGCTAATCGGTGGATTGCAGCAGGAAGAATCCCACTGGCGACCCCTCGCCAGCCTGCATGACAAGCAGCTACGTGGCCGCTGGTTGGGTCTGCAAGAAGAACAGGGGTGCAATCGGCGCCGCAAACCCAGAGGCTTTGCCCACCCCGGTCGCTGACGAGACCGTCGGCATCAGGCCATGGAGAACCGATGGCTTCTCCAGCATTGAGAACTCGGTTGCCGTGAACTTGTTGGGGGCGATGGACACTGACTCCGGCAGAGAGATAGGCCGCTAAGGAATCCGGCCCGCGGTTGTGCCAAAGACGAGTGAAAAACCCATGTTCGAACCCGGCGGCCTGTATCGCGTCTGAGGTGAGGTAATAACCGCCGTAGCAGCCCACCCATGTCCAATGCTCAAGGGTGTTAAACAGGTTGTCGGGCTGGCGGAATGGATCGGCAGCAGATGTCATGGCTCTGCTTGATCCCGCAGCATCCAAAAACCTTCAAAACGCTCGGCTTCGGGAGAGGTTTGAACAGCGATGAACTGCAAACCGTTTGCGTGCTCAGAAGCCTGTGTCATGACAGCTGAAACGTGCGTGGCTTCCTCTGAACTGAGGTCGCTCACGAGCCAGCAGTCATCCTGACCAGCGTCCAGGAGAAGTTGGGTGCCGATCACCTTGAGCCGAACTGGTTCAATCCCACCGAGGAGACCAGCAAGGGCTAATCCCCTGGTTTGGCTGAACAGGCGTAAGCCTGGGATGACTTGGTCATCCTTAATCGAGGTGGGAACTGGGAGCAGGCCGCGGAATCCGATCGGCCATTCGGCGGCTTCACGCAAGGCTGAAGCGGGAAGTTCGGCCCAATTCCAGGCATCACCGCGCACGGACTCAGGTAAGGGACGAGGAGGCGTGCTGACCGGTGCTGGCGGGGGAGCAAGAGGCCCTGCCATATACCCCTCTTCATTGGGGTAGAGATCCTGTTCGCGCTCAGCGATCCAATCCAACAGGGCGTAAGTTCGACGGCTTGGCACCATTTCGAGACCCAGTTCAGATGCAGCCCTCTGAACCATGGTGCGCATGGAGCTTCGCCACGAACGCAGCTTTCGAGGGACAGACCAACCTTGCTGTTCGGCGGCTGCAATGGCTTCTGTGAGAGCGCTGGTTAGCCAGGTGGAATTCACACTGCCGGCTGGACAGCGTTTTTCAAAGCGAAAACTGCTGGTCGTTCCCTCGCTGGGAGAACTGATGATCAGCAACTCCCAACGTTTTTTGCCATCAGGCTCGAGGATGGGTCTGGAATAAAAATCGAGTTCCCAGTCACTTGAAAGGATCGCGCTTGAATGATCACTCGCATCGTTGGGGATCTGTTCGGCGGAGATCATCCAGCTGATTGTTCCTGTTGCTTCAGGACGTTACGAGCCCTGTTGGCTCGATCGGCTGCTTCTGCCATCACTTTGTCTTTCTCAACAAGTAATTCCCCGGGCTGTCCTTCCAGCATTGCGGTATTTAATGCGATCCGTCCGCGACCAGGATCCAACTCCGTGATCAACGCTTTCACAGCGTCGCCTTGATCGAAAATTTCACGCATCGACCGCATGCTCCCTCCGGTAATGGCGGATTGATGCAAAAGGCCGCTGATCCCTCCGAGATCCACGAACAGTCCATAGGGCTTGATGGCGGCGACATGGCCTTCCACCAGTTGTCCAATTTCTAGCTCTGAGAAACGAGCGGCAGTGGCTGCTTTCTTCTCAGAAAGGACCAATTTCCGTGTTTCAGAGTTGACCTCGAGGAAGGCCACACCCAAGGTTTTCCCCACCAAGGTTTCATGGTTTTCGCCGTCTTGCAGTTGGGAACGGGGGATGAAGCCTCGTAGTCCTTCTAGATCGCAGGTCACACCACCACGGTTGAAACCAGTGACTTTGACCTGAGAAACTCTGCCGTCTTTTTCAAGCTGCTTCACCTTGTCCCAGCTCTGACGAAGAGCGAGCGCGCGGCAGCTGATGGTGACCATGCCATCAGCATTTTGTTCGCGAGTCACCAAGACTTCAATTTCGAGCCCCTTGGGGAATCTCTCCTTCAGGTTGGTGATCACTCCGAGACCACATTCGTTCTTGGGCATAAAGCCTGGGGCCTTGCCGCCGATGTCGACGTAAACACCATCGCTTTCCATCCCGATCACGGTTCCAGTCGCCACTTCACCTGTTGTGCCAACAGGTTCATTGGCATCGAGGGCGGCTAGAAAAGCACCTTCGTCAAAATCAAAGTCGTCGACACTTCGATTGGAGGTTTTGGCAGGACTTGGACTGGACTTGGAGGACTTTCCATTCGAATCGGATGGGCCGAGAAGATCGGCCATGCTCATGCCACTGAACTCATCAGTCCCAAAGCGAACATCGTCGTCGTCAACGGCCGAAGGCTTAGCCGTCGACGTTGGAGCCATGGGAGGCCTAGCCGTTGTGTTCTGAGCTCTTTGTGCAGCTTTCTCCAACTCCACAGCCCGTGCCATCGCCGCATCTGCGGCTGCTCGCGCTTCTTCGGCCTCACGATGGAGGCGGTCCTGTTCGTCTTTGCGGCTGATATGCATGACCTGCAATGGCTTGCGTGGGGGCTGCGCTGCCGGGCTTTGCCCCTTGCTGTCTATGGAATGTTGGCCTTCTGATCCCGCCATGGGTCTCAATATCCTCGATCAGCCAGTCTGGCAGGAAATGGGAGGCCTGTCGGCTCATGACTGCACAAGCTCACTTGGGTGTTTCAACGACACGACGCTTGGACAGGTTGAGTTGGCCAGAAGCGGAAAAGGCCCTGCAGCAATCCCGTTCCACCGTGGTTTGGCCGATGGGCGCTTTTGAACAACATGGCCCCCATCTTCCACTTGCTACTGACGCTTTATTTTCCGAGCGGATCCTCGCTTCTGTCTTGTCAGAGCTTGCGCCAAACGCCCCGATTTGGAGCCTTCCTTCGCAGTCGATTGGGTTCTCGCCAGAGCATTCAGGCTTTCCTGGAACCTTGAGCTTGTCCTCGGGATTGTTGACCCAGCTGATCATCGAGGTGGGCACGCAATTGTGTACCCAAGGGGCTAAGCGCTTGGTGTTGTTCAACGCCCATGGGGGGCAGATCGGATTGTTGCAGTCTGCGGCGAGGGAACTGCGTGTTCAATCGCCATCCATGGCGATTCTTCCTTGCTTCCTGTGGAGTGGTGTTCCAGGTTTAGATGCGTTAATTCCTGAAGATGAGCTACGGGGCGGTCTGCATGCTGCTCAGGCCGAGACAAGTTTGATGCTTGCTCTCGAGCCGGAGTTGGTGGGGGAGGCACGGCCTGTAGACG
>NZ_JAKUHK010000229.1:0-3371 GCF_023630655.1 Synechococcus sp. MU1655
CCACAAGTGGACATCGCCTTCCATAACCAGCTTTATTTTTCTTCAATATGTGTGAGTTTTTACTTTATTCTCTTGATTTTAAGTTCAGTTCATTGATTGAGATCTTCCAAGACTGATCTAAGGACTCTCTGGTGTTCGTAGGACTGATCGCGAATACTTTGAAGGTGTAGCTTTGATGGTGGATTAGACATACATTGACGCCAACTTTCCAACATGATTTCTAGACTAGGTAATTCTGATAAATCAACCCAAGGCACATCTGCGGTTCTTGCTGCTGCCTCTACTTTTGGGTCGTAGCTGAGTGCAGCTGAAGGGCATTGACTTGCAATTGCCAGTATTAGTGCATGCAATCGCATTGCAAGTACTAAACTTGCTTCTTTGAAGATGGTCTGAGCATGTCCTATGTTTTCGGCTAGAATTGTTTTTGAATTTAGGTAGAGCGTGTTGGGTACCAATCCCTTTTCGTTCAATGATTGGAGCAAGCTCGCATCTTGATGGGTATGAAATGCAAACCAAGTCACTGACTTTCCCGTAGTTTTACTGAGTTGATCGACTCCTTGAAGCAACAGTGACCAATCGCTAGCTGTTAACAAGTTGGTTGGGCGCCAACACAACACAATATTTCCCCCTCCTTGATGCTCACTCATTGGATGAGTCCAGACCGGATCTGGAGCTACTGTCATCGACGTTGTAATTCCAAGTCGCTTAGCCAGTTGCATCGATGCAGCATCTCTCCATGTAATCGACGTCACACCATTCAGCACCAGCCCTACGAGATAGCGACTCCACGAATGCCTAAGTGGACCGAGTCCTTGTCCCCACAACAGCACCGGTTTACGCTTAATTCGCGCCACCACAATCAAAATAATGTAATAAATAAGGCTTCGAAAACTTGTGCTGTCTTGGAGAAGGCTTCCACCTCCAAGGACCACAACCTGCACCTTCTTAATGCTTTTGAGGACAGTCTTCAACGACCTCCTGTTCACCACTGATCCACGGGGGACAATCGTGTGAACAGCGTCGAAATCATGGGCCGTAATCAGGGGATGCCAGCCTTGAGGCAACTGTTTGCTCAACACCTCAAGTAAGGCGTCATCTCCGAGGTTGTGTTCTCCATAATAGCCACAGAGGAGAATGCGCCTCGGCGATGAAGACGAAGCCAGGCCAGACATTCAGAACACCATGGATGTATCCATTATCCGCGCTTAGGCCGCCTACGTTGGTGAAAGGCTCGGTTGTGAAGCATGCATGCCCTTTCACTTGGCACATGGTGGATTCATGTGGCATCAGTCTTTGAGTGGTTGTTGGCGATGGTGCTGATCGCTCAGCGCGGTTCAAACCGCTCTCAAACGAGCATGATCTGGCTCTCTGCAGCCATGATTCCTGCCTTGATCAGTGCCATGGCTGCGTGCACTTGGCACTTCTATGACAACACCGAGAGCCTTCGTTGGCTTGTCACTCTTCAAGCCAGTACAACCCTTGTAGGAAATGTCACGTTGGCCATTGCTGCTTGGAATTTGCAACGCGACGACATGGTGAAGGGATGACATTGAACTTTGATCCAGCCCCCCTCTTTGCCTTCTCGTTGATTCCCTATTTGGTGTTTCTGTACCACCTAGGCCGCAGTAGCAAACTGCCAAAATTGACCATTCTTGGTTTTCAGCTCACGCTTTTGTTTGTCGCCGTCACAATTGCTGCCGCTGTTTTTGCCCTCGTTCGATACGACTCTGAATTGGTGGCTGTGGATTGGCTTCATGGTGGTGCTGAAGCCTTTCTGACCTTGAGCAATGCCTGCATTGTTGCCGGGCTGCTTCGATCGAAGCCGGAAGAACCAGTGAATAACTCTTACGAGGAGGAGATCTTGGGCCGTTGAAATCGGAAGATAAGGTGTCGCTTGCTGTGTTGCATGTTTACTCCTCTTCTGGCTATCGCTCCAGCCACCCTTTCCTGGTCCCCCAAAGTTGGCCTTGTGATGGTGGTCTGCAACATCATTGCCATCGCGATTGGCAAAGCCACGATTAAGCATCAAGACGTAGGTCTCAAACTGCCTGGTTCAAAATTCTTTGGTGGTATGAGCCACGCCAGCATGGTTGCCACCACAAGCCTTGGTCACATCATCGGCTTTGGTGCCATCCAGGGACTCGCAGCCAGAGGTGTTCTTTAAGTTTCCCTCGAAATGTGAGTGCATCTGAGGCAGCATTGCTGCTTCAGATGATTCATGCTGAGCCAGCTGAAGACACTTCAGCTGGTGCAATCTCTTCGAGGCTGAGGGCCCCTGTTGTTGAAAGCAGGAAATGCTGCTTGATTCGGACTGCCATTTGATCCGGTGTCAAACCCAAGGCTTCAAAGCTTTGCTGGGGAGTTGCATGATCCACCAGTCGATCAGGAATACCTATGCGGAGCATGGGAATCGCCAACCCTTTCTCCTGGAGCGATTCAAGAACAGCTGAGCCAAAGCCACCAGCTAACGCTCCCTCTTCCATCGTGACAATCTTGCCAATCTTCTTCGCCATGGGATGAATGAGTGCTTCATCCAGCGGCCGTAAATATCGGGCATTAATCACAGCAACCTCTACGCCCACTGCTGCCAAACATTTCGCCGTCGCCACTGCCTTTGGCACCATGGCTCCATAAGCAACGACCAAGACATCCTTACCCTCACGTACGACTTCACCACAGCCAATCGGGAGAGCCTCCCAGCCTTCTTCCATCAATGGCACACCTTCACCAGGGCCACGAGGAATTCTCAAAGCTGTGGGGCCATCATGGTTGAGGCAAGTCACCAGCATTCGTTGAAGCTCCGCCTCATCCTTGGGCGCCATCACGGTGAAATTGGGAATTGCACGCATGTAGCTGATGTCGTATTGGCCTTGGTGGGTTGGGCCATCAGCACCGACAATTCCAGCCCTATCCAATACAAACGTCACCGGCAGTTTTTGAATCCCTACATCGTGGATGAGCTGATCAAAGGCTCTCTGTAAAAACGTGCTGTAGATCGCGACAACTGGCTTCAATCCATTGCAAGCCATGCCTGCGGACAGGGTGACGGCATGCTGTTCAGCAATGCCAACGTCGATGTATTGGTCGGGGAGTGCTTTTTGGAGGATATCCAGGCCAGTTCCAGTCGCCATCGCTGCTGTAATTCCAACAACTTTTGGATTCTGTTCGCAGAGTTTGACAAGAGTTTGACCAAACACCTTGCTGTAACTCGGTGGTTTTGGCGTTTTGCTAGGCCTCGCTTTGCCTGTACTGAGGTTGAAAGCTGACTGCGCGTGGTAACCAACTTGATCAGCTTCTGCGTAGGGATACCCTTTGCCTTTCTTTGTAACAACATGAACCATGACCGGACCGCCCACGCGATGAGCGGATTG
>NZ_JAKUHK010000230.1:0-3366 GCF_023630655.1 Synechococcus sp. MU1655
CTGAAGACACTTGAGCCTCAACAGTGTTGTTGGCTCCTTGCTCGCTATGTCGACAACATTCCAATCAAGGACCTTGCTTTGAGAGAAAAGGTTGATGCAGGCTTTCTACGCCAATCAATCCGAGAGTCGCTGAGCCGATTGCGACAGGCAGCACGACCTCTACAGCAGTGCCTCCCATTAGCCCGCAAGACCCAGCGGAAGCGCAATCAGCATCGCTAAGACGGCGGCCCAGGCGGTTTGCAAGCCGTTGACGATCTCATTGGTTAACCAGGTCACCCTCTCCTGAGCCAGAGCTCCCAGCAGGCTTTCCAGCAGGGTCGCGATCAGACCCACAAGTGCGACCACCAGCATCGCCGTGGGAGAGGTCACGATCGACAGCCCCGCCATCACCAGCATCATCAGCAGGCTGCCAGCGGCACTCGCCAGGGTGCCTTCCAGGCTCACGGCACCCTCCGTTCCTGCTGGCACTCTGCGAAGACTGGTGATCAACACTGTGGTTCGTCCCCAGCGTTTGCCGATCTCACTGCCAAAGGTGTCAGCAAGTTTGGCCGCGAAGCTGGCTGCAAATCCAATCAGCAACAGCGTCGGGGAGCCGAGACCTGCTCCAATCAAGAGAGCGATCACTGTGCCAGTCAAGGCAGATCCCCAAACGTTTGCTGGACCTCGCCGGCCACCTCGCGCCTCCGCAAGCCCTTGCTTCTGCTTTTGTGCAAAGCCAAGGCGCGTGACCATTGATCCCAGTACGAGGTAGATCACAACTGCAACCCAGCCTCTCCAGCCCAGGCAGCCCCAGAGGATTGTTCCAAGGATTCCGGCATGCACCCAACCCCTGCTAGTGAGAAGGGGAAGGCGCTGCGCCATGGCAATCAGCAGGCCATTGAGAAGCAGGGCAATCCCCCACATCGTGATGTTCTGGTCAGGCAAAACCATCGGTCTGTGTTGCACTGCCCTAAGGATCAGTCCATTCAGACTGTTTGGATTGGATAATCAGCCCACGTTGTCCACCGGAACCTGGCATGGTGCTGAAGAGCAAAGGCTTTTTCCTCAACCTTGAGGAAGGTGCTTCAACCGACCAGGTGCTTCAGATAGCGCCTGTGCGAGATCTTCCTGTCGAGGACGATCAAGAGGTCTCTCTTGCCCCGATTCCTGCCATCTCCAAACTGGTTGATGGGAGTCGCACGGTTGAGCCAGTCAAACCAGCTCAAGCGGTCGCGACGCCAGTTGCTGCATCTACACCAGCAACTTCTGCCCCCACAGCCCCTGCCCCATCTGCCCCCGCAGCGGCAACAGGTTCCCTGACGACGGCGGAAGCGATCGCAGCTGCTTTGGCGGAAGCGGAAGCGGCCCGTCCTGTCGTAACGCTCAGCACGTTTGCTCCTGAGATGATCCGGCCCGGTCGTGCTTTGCGTCCTCAGCGTCGTCGTCCAGGAAGAAACTTGAAGGGGTTCCGTGACATGGCCTCAGAACTGTTCAGCAGCTGACGTCACTTCAGTTTTCCATTTCAGTGGTCTCAGCAGTGGGTTCGCTCAGTGCTCAGCGTCGTACGACGCCAATTGCTGAGCGTTGTGACTCCTGCAATCGCTGCTGTGGAAGAGCGCAAAATATCCTCACTGAGACTGATCGGTGACCATCCTTCCCGGAGTGCCTGGGCTTGTTCCAGAGGGTCCCAGCCTCCCTCTGGGCCAATGGCAAGCCAGATGCAGCTCTCCTTTAGGGTCTGGCGCCGCAACCAGGGCTCCAATGCAGTCAGCTCTTCTAAGCGTGTGGTGGCAATCGCCAGACTGTCGTGATCCCCAGGCATCGTCCACCAGTCACCCGTGGATGCCAGCGGGAGGAGCTGGGGCATCCAGAGCCGCTCGCATTGCTCGACCGCTTCTTTCAGGATCAGTTGCCACCGTTCTGGCTTGTAGTCCGCCTGGGGTGTACTTCGCGCTGCTTGCAAGGGCTGGATGCAATCCACGCCTAATTCACAAGCCATACGCATCACGTCATCCATGCCTCGTCGCACCAGAGCAATCGCAAGGCCCAGCTGAGGTGTTTTGGCTGGGGTTGTGGTTGTACAACTTCCTGGGAGCAGCAGCTGTCCTTCCTCCTGAAGCCATCCTTCCCATAGATGGCCGCGGCCATCCACAACCGCCACAGTCGCTCCAGGACGCAGCCGTAAAACCCGGCGCAGGTAATGACGTTCGTCATCACGAAGGACCAGGCATCCATTGCGATCACGATCGGCCAATCGCTTGGGCTCGATCATTAGCCGACGCAGCTCCGCCACCGTTCGGTTCAGTTCAAGCCAGCTTGACGGGCTTCTCGATACAGCGCCTCAACACCAATTCTGTTGAGGGGGAGGCGCAATAACTCCAGAGCCAGGGATGGTTGCCCCCGTTGAATCAGCCAAGCCAGAAGCGGACGAAGGCTTCGTTCATTGAGAAGCCCTCCGAGCGTGAGCAAAGACCAAAGCAGGCGATGCAACCACGTGAATTGAATAATGAACCGGACCCGACGACTGGGGTGCTTGCGATAAAACACCAATCCCATTCGGGCGCGTTCTTTCTCTACGCGAATCAGGTCGGGGATTTGCTCCAGGCGAAAGGCTGGATGCCAGTGATAGCCAACCGCTTCAGGACATTTCACCAGCTCCACACCCATTTGCCTGAGCCGCTCTCCGAGCTCCAGGTCTTCCCATCCGTAGAGCCGGAATCCAACATCAAATAATCCGGAACGCTCCAATACATCCCGATCGATGGCTACGTTTCCCGTTGCGAAATATGCCCAAGACAAATCACGCAGTTTGTGCCGTTCTGCCGTTGGTTGATCAAAGTTGGCCGTATTGATCACGGCTCCATAGGTGAAACAGAGACGATTCCCCTGCTGATTCCAACGCCGACTTAAGGCACGCGCATGGGATGCCAGGAAGCTAGATGTGACGACTAAATCGCTATCGATAAAGACGATCACATCTCCTTTTGCATGATCAACACCGCGATTACGGCCTTCGGCAGGTCCGCCATGTTGTTGCTCTATCAAGCGGACATGGGGGAAGCGAGCTTCCTCTTGTCGCAACCAATCCGGGGTGCCGTCACTGGAGCCGTCATCAACGACAACCACTTCGTAGCTCTCGATTTCTCCGCTGGGATCTTGGTGTTCTAGTGCCTGCAGACACTTCTCAAGAATGGAGCGTCGGTTGTAGGTGGGGATGACGACGCTGATGAACATCCGTGTGAGATAGGCACAAGAAGACTTCAGCCTAAAGCCATAAAAAAGAGGGGTCTCCCCCCCTTACTGAAAGCAATCGATGCGGAGTCACTCCAAAGCGATTAATCCGCAGCACCACCGTTGTTGGCAGTACCGGTTACGCCATTACCCGCA
>NZ_JAKUHK010000231.1:0-3354 GCF_023630655.1 Synechococcus sp. MU1655
TCGGCAACGATCAACGGTGGCTGGTCTGGTGTCTTCGCGGGCGAAATTACCGTTGCCAATCTTGGTGATGTTTCTGCTGGCACCGACTGGAGTGTTGCTCTTGTGATGGATGCACCGCTCACATTGGTGAGCAACTTTGAGGTGCAGTCTGCGCTTCGGAGTGATGGCCGCTACGACGTCTCCCTTTCTCCAAAAGTGTGGTCTGCTCCTTTAGATCCAGGCGAATCACAGACGTCTTACTACCAAGCGGCAGGTGAGGCCACAGACCCTGCTCAGGTGTTTGATTTCGCCGATGTTGAGGCTGGAGATCGTTCAGTGACAACTTCCGAGCAGATGACGTCTCCAGCTGACATTTCGGAATCAGCGATCTCTGTCGCAGCGGAAACTGAATTCAGCGGCATTGTGGAACCTAAGGCCTCTATCGAGAGCAACGCTTCAAGTGGACCATCGCTAGAGGCTCCGAATGGCAATGCTGACAAGCGCATCGTTACCTATTTCGAGGAATGGGGTGTTTATGAACGCGACATCAATCTTTCCGATGTGAATGGGCAAGCGATGACCCACCTCAATTACAGCTTTTTTGATGTCAAAGCTGATGGTTCTGTTGAGCTTTTTGATTCTTATGCGGCGCAGGAGAAGCGCTTTGATGCAGTTGATCAAGTGAGTCGTACGTTTACAAAAGTCGAGTATCAAGCGGTTGATCCTGCTCTGATCACTGCTTACAACTCAGATCAGTACACCATCACTGAAACTGCTGATTCGGTCACCGTTACCAGTGTTCCCGTTGGGTGGAATGATGCTGGTCCCAAGGATGCAGGGAATTTCGAGCAGCTTCGCCGTTTCAAGGAGCTTAACCCTCATGTTGAGCTTGGTTTTGCCTTGGGTGGATGGACGCTTTCCGATGAGTTCAGTACTGCTTTTGCAACGCAGAGCGGGCGCGATCGCTTCACCAGTGATGTGGTGGACATTTTTCAAAATAACAAGTTCTTTAGTGTTATTGATTTTGATTGGGAATATCCAGGTGGCGGTGGTGCTTCAGGTAATGCATCGAGTTCTAATGATGGGGCAAACTTTGCCTTAGTGCTGGAGCAGTTGCGTGCTGAGCTTGATGCTCTTGAATTGCAAACAGGTGGAAGCTATGAGGTTTCCGTTGCTACGGCCGGTGGATCAGAAAAACTCTCCAATCTCAACCTTTCTGCGATCGATCCTTATGTCGATTTTTATAATGTGATGGCCTACGACTTCCACGGAGGTTGGGAGAATCAAACGGGGCATCAGGCAGCGATGACTGTTGATTCCAATCATTACGATGTCACCACTGCGGTGTCTTTCTTTGAAGAGGCTGGGGTTGATCTGAGCAAAGTGGTTTTGGGGGTGCCGGCCTACACGCGTGCTTGGGGTGGTGTCGACGATGGTGGAACGTTTGGTTATCAACAGTTAGGGTCTGGTGTTGAAGCTGAAGGTTCTTTTGAAGCCGGCGTGTATGACTACAAAGACATCGTGAATGATGTGATCACGGGGCAGACTGATCTCTACTGGGATGACAATAGTAAAGCTGCTTTTTCCTATGACGGTGATGAATGGAGTTCCATTGAGACTACGGCCACAATTGCCGGGAAAGCGGCTTATATTCAAGAAAAAAATCTGGGCGGAATGATGTTCTGGGCCCTGAGTAATGACGCTAAAGGTGAGCTTAGTTTGGTTGAGACAGCAGACGACATTCTTCGTCAGGGTGCCTCCTATGTGGGAGCGGTTGAAAATGCTCCGGAATTTGATTACATCCTTGGAGGTAATGGTGAATTTAGTATCAGTGATTTTACGGCCTTGGCTTGAGCTGATCTCAGCTGATAGCTGTTACCGATTTGAGTGCTAAAGCCCATAGCTGAGTGACAAACTCCTCCTGTGAATGGGCAGGAATGTGTTGTTGAATTCCTTGTGTTTTTGTCTTGGGTTTTGGTGGAGACAAGAATCTGTCTTCATCTCTGGCTAACGACTCCCACAGTCCAGTCATGGAGCGCCGATGATGGCCGGACGGATTGGCTTGTTCTGATGGGTGTGCTGCGTCGACTTTTGGTCTCTTTCTTGGCTGCGATGCTCTTGCTTCTGCTCACTCCCAATGCAGCCTTAGCGCAAGTCCACCAGCACAGCGATGAGACTGGTGCGCCAATGTTGCGCAGCCTCGAAAGCCTGCGAGACCTCGATTACGACAGCTGGCAAGCCGTGGTGTATCGCACTGGCAAGCCAGGCAATCCCGTGGTTCTGAGGCTTGTGGGCTATCCCGGCAAGGTTCGACTCGACCACCCGGTTTCGATGGCTGTTCAGGCAGGAGTGAAGACATGGGAATTAGACGACATCACTCTCGATAACCCCGCTCTCGCGAGCGATGGCCGTGAAGCTGCTGCCGAATTTGCTCTCGATCCGCTTCTCGCCGATCTGAGCAACAACCGGCCTTTGCGCTTGTTCCTTCCGGGAGTGTTCAATGAGTTGCCTATACCCCCTTACGTGGTGGGCGAATGGCGCGACGTGCAAACCCAGCCGCTGAGCTGATGCAGGCCGGTTCCCACCGCTGGACCCTTTGGATGCGCCGGGCGCTTCAGCTTGCAGCTTTGGCTGAAGGCCAAACCAGCCCCAACCCCTTGGTGGGTGCAGTGGTGCTCGATGCTCAAGGAGCCTTGGTGGGCGAAGGCTTTCACGCCAAGGCAGGTCAAGCCCATGCCGAGGTGGGTGCACTTGCCCAAGCCGGTGGGCGCGCCAAGGGAGGCACGATCATCGTCACGCTCGAGCCCTGCTGTCATCAGGGTCGCACCCCCCCCTGCTCTGAGGCTGTGATTCAGGCCGGCATTCAGCGCGTGGTTGTGGCACTCAAAGATCCTGATCCGCGCGTGGCTGGTGGTGGCATTCAGCGTTTGCGGGATGCGGGTTTGGAGGTGATCACCGGCGTGTTGGAGACCGAGGCAGCGCATCAAAATCGTGCCTTCGTTCATCGTGTTCAAACGGGTCGTCCCTGGGGCCTTCTCAAATGGGCGATGAGTTTGGATGGCCGCACCGCCCTGCCCAACGGCGAAAGCCAGTGGATTAGTGCTCCTCCAGCGCGGGGCTGGGTGCATCAGTTGCGGGCTGGTTGTGATGCGGTGATTGTGGGAGGTGGCACCGTGCGCGCTGATAACCCTCTGCTCACGAGCCGTGGCGCGCGTTCGCCAGAACCCTTGCGCGTGGTGCTGAGTCGCAGTCTTGACTTACCTCCTCAAGCTCAGCTTTGGGATACAAGCCTGGCGTCAACCCTTCTTGCCCATGGGCCAGGTTGCGCTGATCGCCCCCTGCCTGAGGGCCCGGAACACCTTGAGCTTCTGGCAA
>NZ_JAKUHK010000232.1:0-3272 GCF_023630655.1 Synechococcus sp. MU1655
CGTTCCCGAACTGGAGGAAGGACACTTTTATAAATACGAGATCCGCACCCAAGACGGCCACTGTTATCAGAAGGCTGACCCCTACGGCTTCCAGCATGAAGTCAGGCCTGATACCAGCTCCATCGTGAGTCATCTGGACGGTTTTCAGTGGAATGATGACGCCTGGATCAGTAGCCGAGATCGTCGAAACCCCCTCGATCAGCCGATCTCGGTGTACGAGATGCACCTCGGCAGCTGGATTCATGCCTCAGCGGACGATCCGTTCATCGAAGCCGATGGAACACCACGCCCACCAGTTCCTGCTGCTGATCTCAAGCCAGGTGCCCGCCTGCTCACCTATCCCGAGCTGGCCGATCGTCTGATTCCTTACGTCAAAGAGCAGGGGTTCAGCCATATCGAATTGATGCCAATCACGGAGCATCCTTTCGATGGGTCATGGGGATACCAGGTCACAGGTTGGTATGCACCCACAAGCCGCTACGGCACTCCCGACGAATTTCGAGCCTTCGTGGATCGCTGCCATGCCGAGGGCATCGGGGTAATCATCGATTGGGTGCCTGGTCACTTCCCCAAAGACAGTCATGGCCTTGCCTTCTTCGATGGCTGCCACCTCTACGAACACGCCGACCCACGGATTGGCGAGCACAAGGAATGGGGGACGCTGATTTTCAACTACAGCAGGAATGAAGTCAGAAACTTCCTGGTTGCCAATCTCGTCTTCTGGTTTGACCAGTTCCATATCGATGGCATCCGGGTTGATGCGGTGGCATCGATGCTCTACCGGGATTATTTACGACCCGATGGTGAGTGGTTAGCCAACGAACACGGCGGCAGAGAAAACACCGAAGCGGTTCGCTTCCTCCAACAAGCCAACCACGTTCTTTTTCAACATTTCCCCGGCGCGCTTTCAATCGCGGAAGAATCCACTACTTGGCCCATGGTGACTCAGCCCACGGAGAACGGTGGGCTGGGCTTCAATCTCAAATGGAACATGGGTTGGATGCACGACATGCTCGATTACTTCGAGCTGGATCCGTGGTTCCGCCAGTTTCATCAAAACAACATCACGTTTTCGATCTGGTACACCTACACCGAAAACTTCATGCTTGCCCTGAGTCACGACGAGGTCGTGCATGGCAAGAGTCATCTGCTTCACAAGATGCCTGGAGATGACTGGCAGAAGTACGCCAACACCCGTGCCCTACTCGCCTACATGTGGACGCACCCAGGCAAAAAAACGATCTTCATGGGCATGGAGTTCGGCCAACGGGCGGAATGGAACGTATGGGGCGATCTGCAGTGGGATTTGCTGAACTACGCGCCGCACGCAGGCGTTCATCGGATGGTGAAAGAGCTGAATGCGCTCTACAAGCAAGAGCCTGCTCTCTGGCAAGACGATTTTGATCAGTACGGCTTCCAGTGGATCGATTGCAATGACAATCGCCACTCCGTGATCAGCTTCATGCGCCGAGAAAGAACAAACGGCTCCTGGCTCGTGGTCGTGGCCAACTTCACGCCCCAAAGCCATTCCCATTACAAAGTGGGCGTTCCAATAGCTGGCTTCTACGAAGAAATCTTCAACACGGATGCTGCCAAATACGGCGGCAGCAATCTGGGAAATCTTGGTGGGAAGCCCTCCGACGAGTGGGGCATCCATGGGTACGAGAACTCCCTGGAGCTCTGCCTGCCACCGCTCAGCCTGATGGTGTTCAAGCATGACCCCAAAAAAAGTTTGGCCGAAGTCACTAACAAAGAGAGTGCTTAGGTTCAGGTGATGTGACAAAACTGCCCGGATCGCCGTAAAACACAGCGTTTTGGTCAGTTTGGTCAGGTAGGTTGCCGCCTTGATCTGCACGCATTCATGAGCGATACCCTGCCCCTACTGCTCCGTGCCGCCCGCGGAGAATCGGTAGAGCGTCCTCCTGTCTGGATGATGCGCCAAGCAGGGCGCTACATGAAGGTCTATCGCGACCTCCGCGATCGCCACCCGAGCTTCCGAGAACGTTCTGAAAACCCAGATCTCTCCTATGAGATTTCCATGCAGCCGTTCAAGGCGTTCCAGCCTGATGGAGTGATTCTCTTTTCAGACATCTTGACTCCACTCCCTGGCATGGGGATCGATTTCGACATTGTTGAGAGCAAAGGCCCTCAAATTGGTGATCCGATCCGGAGCCTCAGTCAGGTAGACGCTCTGAGACCTCTGCAGCCCGAGGAGAGCATGCCCTTTGTCGGAGAAGTGCTTGGGCGCCTGCGCAGCAGCGTTGGCAATCAGGCCGCCGTCCTTGGCTTTGTAGGCGCACCCTGGACCCTGGCGGCGTACGTCGTGGAAGGGAAAAGCAGCAAGAACTATGCCGTCATTAAAAAGATGGCCTTCCAGGAGCCAGAACTCCTGCACAAACTTCTTGATCACTTCGCAACGTCGATTGCCACCTACCTGCGGTATCAAATCGATTCCGGAGCCCAGGTGGTTCAGATGTTTGACTCCTGGGCAGGGCAACTCAGCCCCGCCGATTACGACACGTTTGCAGCTCCGTATCAGAAAAAAGTTGTCGATCTCGTCAAGCAAACCCATCCCGACACCCCGTTCATCCTTTACATCTCAGGAAGCGCAGGGGTCTTAGAACGTATGGGTCGCACTGGTGTCGACATTATTTCTCTGGACTGGACGGTCGACATGGCTGAGGGACTCGCACGGCTACCTGACCACGTCGGCGTGCAAGGCAATGTCGATCCAGGATTGTTGTTTGGCACACCAGAAGCGATTCGCGATCGCATCGATGATTGTGTGCGCAAGGCCCGTGGTCGTCGCCACATTCTTAATCTGGGCCACGGGATTTTGCCTGGCACTCCTGAGGAGAACGGTCGCGCTTTCTTTGAAGCCGGCAAGACTGTGATGGATCGAATCGGGGGGGCCTGATTGATCCAAACACCCGCAAGAATCCTGATTACCGGCGCAAGTGGTTGCGTCGGCCAGTACACAGCGGCTTGGCTGCTGGAAAATTCTGATGCTGAGTTGCTGCTGTTGCTGCGTGATCCAGCCAAACTGACTGCGATCTCAGCCGATCAGCCACGTGTTCGCCTGTTGGTGGGAGATCTACGTGAAATAGATCGATTTACCAGCGAACTCTCCACTGTGACCCGAGTGATTCACACGGCTACCGCCTGGGGAGATCCTGAGCGTGCCCATCAGGTCAATGTTGTTGCTGTTAAAAAGATGCTGGCCCTGCTGAATCCGGCAGTCGTTGAGCAGATCGTTTACTTCTCCACCGCCA
>NZ_JAKUHK010000233.1:0-3242 GCF_023630655.1 Synechococcus sp. MU1655
AGTTCCCAAGGTGCTGAAAGTCACCGTTAATCGCGGACTCGGCGAAGCAGCCACCAATGCAAAGTCCCTCGAGGCTTCGGTGAACGAATTGGCCCAAATCACTGGCCAAAAAGTTGTTATTACCAGAGCCAAGAAAGCGATTGCAGCTTTCAAAATCCGCCAGGGAATGCCGATTGGATGTGCCGTCACCCTCCGGGGTGATCGCATGTATGCGTTTTTAGAACGCTTCATCAACTTGGCGCTGCCCCGCATTCGCGATTTTCGAGGCGTCAGCCCGAAAAGTTTCGATGGCCGTGGGAATTACACAGTGGGAGTTAGAGAGCAAATCATCTTCCCAGAGATCTCTTTCGACAAGATCGACGCCATCAGAGGCATGGACATCACAATTGTGACGTCAGCCCGCACGGATGAAGAGGGCCGGGCCCTCCTCCGCGAGATGGGAATGCCATTCCGCAGCAACTGAGCCCCCCTCGGAAACCACTATGGCTAATCACGACCCAATTTCCGACATGCTCACTCGCATCCGCAATGCGAGTGAAAAACGTCACGAGTCCACAAAAGTTCCAGCCTCTCGCATGTCCCGCAGCATTGCCAAAGTGCTGCAACAAGAGGGCTTTATCGCTGAAATCAGCGAGCAAGGCGAGGGTGTCAGCACCGAATTAGTGCTGGGACTCAAGTACAGCGGCAAACACCGCCAACCCACCATTCGCTCCATGCAACGGGTCAGCAAGCCTGGCCTGCGCATTTACAAAAACACGCGCGGCCTGCCCAAGGTCCTCGGAGGACTAGGGGTAGCCATCATCTCTACCTCTAAGGGTGTGATGAGCGACCGCGACGCCCGCAAGCAAGGCGTGGGCGGCGAAGTGCTCTGCTACGTCTATTGACCCGGAACCTGAACCATGTCACGTATTGGTAAAAACCCAGTCCCCATTCCCGACAAGGTGAATGTCACACTCAACGGTCTTGCCGTCACTGTGAAGGGACCCAAGGGTGAGCTCAAACGCACCCTTCCTATTGGTGTGAGTGTCAACCAGGTGGATAACTCCATCGTGGTCGAACCCACCAGTACAAAACGCAGTTCCCGTGAACGCCACGGCCTGTGCAGAACTCTCGTCGCCAATATGGTGATTGGAGTGAGTCAGGGCTACTCCAAAAAGCTGGAGATCGTTGGCGTGGGCTCTCGAGCCCAGGTCAAAGGCAAAACCCTCGTCGTAAGTGCTGGATACAGCCATCCAGTGGAGGTGGTGCCCCCTGAAGGCATCACTTTCACGGTCGAGAACAACACCAACGTCACCGTCTCAGGCACCGACAAGGAATTGGTTGGTAATGAAGCCGCCAAGATCCGCGCCATCCGTCCTCCCGAGCCCTACAAAGGCAAAGGGATTAAGTATGCGGGCGAGCGCATCCTGCGTAAGGCAGGCAAGTCGGGCAAGAAGTAATTCCCTGCCAGACACCCTTCAGCTTTACCAACCATGTCGACCCTCTCCCGCAAACAGCAGACCCAGAAACGCCACAGGCGTCTGCGTCGCCATCTCAGTGGCACTGCCGATCGTCCCAGACTGGCCGTGTTTCGCTCCAACAGTCACATCTACGCTCAGTTGATCGACGACGAAGCTCAGAACACTCTTTGTTCTGCTTCCACCCTCGACAAAGACCTGCGATCCAGCCTCAAAGCGCATGGCTGCAGCTGTGATGCGTCCGTTGCCGTTGGCGACTTAGTGGCCAAACGTGCCATTGCCAAAGGCATTCAACAAGTTGTCTTCGATCGAGGCGGCAACCTGTACCACGGCCGAGTGAAAGCTCTTGCCGATGCCGCCCGGGAAGCGGGCCTTCAGTTCTGATCCTGCTCTCACTATGACGACCGAACCCAACAACCAGACCACCTCCAACGACGTGCCATCGGCTTCTGACGTTCCGGCAGCAGCTGAAGGTCAAGGCCAACAACAGGAGCAGCGCCGCGGTGGCGGCCGCGGTGACCGTCGCGGAGGTCGTGGCGACCGTCGCCGCGGCCAAGAACGTGATTCCGAATGGCAGGAGCGCGTTGTACAGATCCGTAGGGTCTCCAAGACCGTCAAAGGCGGCAAAAAGATGAGCTTTCGCGCCATCGTTGTTGTCGGCAATGAGCGCGGTCAGGTCGGCGTTGGTGTCGGCAAGGCCGGCGATGTCATCGGTGCCGTACGCAAGGGCGTCGCTGATGGCAAAAAGCACCTGGTAAAAGTCCCTCTAACCCGCCACAACTCGATCCCGACTCTGTCGAATGGTCGTGACGGCGCAGCGAGTGTTCTCATCCGTCCAGCCGCTCCTGGTACCGGTGTAATTGCCGGTGGATCCATTCGTACGGTGCTCGAGCTCGCAGGCATTAAAAATGTCTTGGCGAAACGCCTGGGAAGCAAAACTCCTCTTAATAACGCTCGGGCTGCCATGGTGGCCCTACAACTGCTCCGCACTCACAAGGAGACAGCCAAGGAACGGGGGATCTCCCTCGAGCAGATCTACTCCTGATTTCCCCCATGACTCTCAGACTCGACTCTCTTAAACCCAACAAAGGTGCTCGTCGGCGCAAATTGCGTAAGGGGCGTGGCATTGCAGCAGGTCAAGGTGCTAGCTGCGGTTTCGGCATGCGCGGGCAAAAGTCTCGCTCAGGCCGTCCCACCCGTCCTGGATTTGAGGGCGGTCAGATGCCCCTGTATCGCCGGGTGCCAAAGCTCAAGCACTTCACCCTGGTCAATCCGAAGTCATTCACCGTTCTCAACGTGAGTGCACTGAACGAGATCAAGGCCGGTAGTACCGTCAATCTCGACTCTCTTGTCAAAGATGGCATTATCACCAGCCCTAAGAGTCCTCTGAAGATTCTTGGCAACGGTGAACTGAAAGCAAAGCTCACCGTTCAGGCTGCTGCCTTTACTGCCTCTGCACGCGCCAAAATCGAAGCCGCCGGTGGGACCTGTGAGGTTCTCGACTGATCTCACCAATACGATCTGTTCCGTGCAGATCTAAGGTCTGAGCCGTCCCACTGGATTCCGGTCCGGGGACGGCTTTGCTGCATCAGCCCCATTCTTTTCTTCCTTCTCCATGCTTGTCAGTCGGGGACGTAACCCCAGTGCCACTGAAGTGATTACCCAGTTGGTGCAGAACCCTGAGCTGCGCGGCCGGGTTCTCACAACGTTGGGGCTGCTCATGTTGGTCCGGCTGGGGATCTATATCCCTATGCCTGGGATCGATCGCGTCGCTTTTGAGCAATT
>NZ_JAKUHK010000234.1:0-3227 GCF_023630655.1 Synechococcus sp. MU1655
CGTCAGGATTCTCAGCGAAGAGCTGCTTGACCGATTCCAGATCGTTGTACGGAGCTGTCAGCGTGTTGGCTGTGGTGCTCCTTGGCACTCCGGGGGAATCAGGCAAACCGAGTGTTGCCACGCCTGAGCCAGCTTTGACGAGGAACATGTCCGCATGGCCGTGGTAACAGCCTTCGAACTTGATGATTTTGTCGCGCCCTGTAAAAGCTCGAATCAGGCGCAGCATCGACATGCAGGCTTCCGTGCCGCTGTTCACAAAGCGCACCATCTCAACGCTTGGGACGGCTTCAATCACCATCTCGGCCAGGGTGTTCTCTAAAGCGCAGGGAGCACCAAAGCTTGTGCCTTTTTCGATCGCCTCTTGGAGAGAGCTGATGACCTCTGGATGAGCATGACCGCAGATGGCTGGCCCCCAGCTGCCGATGTAGTCCACGTACTTATTGCCATCGACATCCCAGGCGTAAGGACCTTTAACCCGATCGAACACGATGGGTTGTCCGCCAACCGACTTGAAGGCGCGCACCGGAGAGCTCACTCCGCCGGGCATCAGAGCCTTGGCAGCACTGAAAATGGCTTCGGAGTGGCTGGTGTTCAGGTTGGAAGCAGTCACGGGGACGGGAGCCAAAGGGCAATTGCAAACCGTGCAACATCTTGACCCAAGATCGGCCCGATGTGTTTTTTCTGTAGTTGAAGCCTAAGAATTGATGACAAACCTGCCTAGGTTGCAACTGTTCGGCACGTCATCAGTGAACTACGACTGGCCAGCGCTTGAGCGGGAGTTGAGAGGGTTTCTTCCCTCCAAATCAGTGGTCGCGAAACGGCAGGAATTGTTGTCTTACGACTGTGACGGTCTCACCATGGATCGGCACATGCCAAGGCTTGCGGTGTTGCCGGAAACGGCCGAACAGGTAGCCCAAATTTTGGCGTGTTGTCATCGTCAAGGCATTCCTTTTGTGGCGAGAGGGAGTGGCACGGGGCTTTCAGGTGGTGCGTTGGTTGAGCAAGAAGCGCTGTTGGTCGTGACCAGTCGGATGCGCCGCATTCTCGAGATTGATCTCGAAAATCAGACGATCACGGTGGAGCCTGGGGTGATCAATAGTTGGGTGAGTCGTGCGGTTGTTGGTGATGGCTTTTATTACGCCCCAGATCCTTCGAGTCAGGTGGTTTGCAGCATCGGTGGCAATGTCGCTGAAAATTCAGGTGGTGTGCATTGTTTGAAGTACGGCGTCACCAGCAACCATGTGCTCTCCTTGGATGTAGTGCTGCCTAACGGCACACCCACGCGCCTTGGCACCTCGTTGTGCGATGCGGCTGAGCTTGATCTTCGGGGTGTGTTCATTGGGAGTGAGGGCACCCTTGGAATCGCCACGGCGATCACCCTTCGCTTGTTGCGTGCTCCCGATGCTGTTGGTGTGTTGCTGGCAGATTTCCCGTCCATGCAGGCCGCTGGAGAGGCTGTGCGGTTGATCACTCGCGCGGGGGTGTTGCCGGCTGGTCTGGAAATCATGGATCAGACCTGCATTGAGGCGGTGAATGAAGCGTTTGGCGAAGAGGAATATCCGCCGGAGGCCGGAGCTGTTTTATTGATTGAGCTCGATGGACAGGAACAGGAGGTCAAGCAAGCTGTCACAGTCACCACGGCCCTTTGTCGAGAGGCTGGGGCTGGAGCGATCCGTGAAGCCTGGAGTGAAGAGGATCGCGCCCGTCTTTGGAAAGGCCGTAAAAGTGCCATTTCAGCGCTGGGTAGGCAATACCCCAGCTATTACCTCCAAGACGGTGTGGTGCCACGTACGGCGCTGCCAAGGGTCCTCGAGGCCATTGATCAGCTCAGTGCCGAACACGGTCTCGTCGTTGCGAATGTGTTCCATGCCGGTGATGGCAACCTGCATCCTTTGATCTTGTACCGCACCTCAGAGCAGGGTGTGAATGAACGGGTGAAAGCTCTCGGCGGCGCGATCATGAATCTTTGCCTTGAGGTTGGCGGCAGCATCAGCGGTGAACACGGGGTTGGCAGTGATAAACGCTGTTATCTCGACCAAATGTTCAGCGCCGATGACCTGGTCAGCATGCAGTGGGTTCGGCTTGCTTTTGATCCGCTTGGCCGTGCCAATCCCGGGAAAATCTTCCCGACACCTCAGAGTTGCGGTGAGTCGATGCGACGTTCCGTGCAATTGCAAGCCGAGGGACAATCGCTTCCCGCAGAAGCCATTGTGTATTGAAGGAAGTGTTGGCTTCAAGCATCGTTCTGGGCAGAATCAGTCCTCAACCTCTTCGTCGTCCTCGAAGTCCCAGGCCAGGTCCACCACGACAGGTGCGTGGTCGCTGGGTTGGATGCGTCCCCGTTCTTGCTTGTCGATTGAACAGCTGCGAGCTACGTCCCGAAGCGTTTCATCGAGATAGATGTGATCGATTCGCCAGCCACGATCTCGATCCCAAGCACCACTGCGGTAATCCCACCAGCTCCAATGGCCGCTGTTCGGTTCGAACAGACGAAATGCATCCTGAAGGTCAGGACCTAGGGCCGCTTTCAACGCGTTCCGCTCGCGATCTGAGGCCATGATCCCCCCGGTTAAGCGATCTGGATCAGGGAGGTCTTTCGCGTCAAGACCAATATTGAAATCTCCCATCACGCAAAGCGGTTCATCTCTGGTTTGGATGGCCCTTAAGTAGCGCTCCAGACAGGACAGCCAGGTGAGTTTGAAGCTGTATTTATCCGAGCTGAGACTTGAACCATTGGGGACGTACAAATTCACGACTCGTACGCCATCGATGAGAGCGCTGATGACGCGTTTTTGCGCCCCAAGCTCTTCGGCTTCTGCGTCGTCAACGAGTTCTGCGCTGAAACCCATGCGCACGTCCTCCAGTGGTGTGCGACTAATCAGTGCAACGCCGTTGTAGGCCTTCTGTCCGTGAATCTGAACTTGATATCCCCTCTGGAGAAACGGCTCTAGCGGAAATTGAGGGTCGTCCACCTTGGTTTCCTGCAATGCCAACAGATCTGCTTGTGAGTGCTCAAGCCAATTCAGAACATGATCCAGTCGGGTTCGCACTGAGTTGACATTCCAGCTGGCGATTTTCATGGCTGACGAAAACGATTTCTTCTAGTGGTGGAAAGGGATCTTTTGGGATATTGTAGGTACAGGTTGTAGATACAGTGCTGTTGTGGGCGCCATCACAACTATCCCAGGCCGTAGCGGCTTTTACATCCGTGTTGCTGTCCCCAATCC
>NZ_JAKUHK010000235.1:0-3219 GCF_023630655.1 Synechococcus sp. MU1655
CTACCACCGATCACACCAACGCGTGCGTCTTGGAGGGAGGAATGGAGTGTGGTCATTCTTTTAAAAAGGGCGCACTTTGACACTCATCTTGCCCGCTTGCCTAAGATTGGTTTTTGCTTTTGGTGCCTTGACGACAGTCCTGATGAAAACGGATGCCGGCCAGATCAAGCTGGAAATGTTCGATCAAGATGCGCCGAACACCGTCGCCAATTTTGTGAAGCTGGCGCGCGAAGGCTTTTACGACGGTCTTGCCTTTCATCGCGTCATCAATGGTTTTATGGCTCAGGGTGGATGCCCCAACAGCCGTGAAGGAGCCAAGGGAATGCCTGGAACAGGCGGTCCTGGCTACACCATTGATTGCGAAATCAACAACCGGAAGCATGCCCCAGGGATTCTTTCCATGGCCCACGCCGGTCCCAACACCGGTGGAAGCCAATTTTTCATTGTTCACGAAGCTCAGCCCCACCTTGATGGTGTGCACACCGTATTTGGGCAAACCGGTGACATGGATGTGGTTCTCGCCTTGAAAAATGGCAGCCGCATTGAAAGTGTGACGGTCACCGACTGATGCGTTAGGACCAGTGAATTAAGATTGGCTGGTCAGAATGTCCTGACCAGCCATTTTTTGTATTATCCAATAATAATGAAAGGTCCATTTCTTCACGATTAAGTTGTAATGAAGGGTGAAGACGTTGTTCTGCTTTCGCCGTTTTCAAGAAACCGAGTCTTTTTGTTTCTGTCCAAGAGGCCAACGTTTTGAGGAACAACTCAATTGCGGTGAGATCACCTGAAACAGTCCAAACAAATTGCGGACGTTCCCAAAGAGCAAGGAGCCGTGGTGTTTGTTCTGGTTGCAGGGTAAGACTTAATTTCGACGCTGATTCTTCTGCCCTTTTAAGAAGATCTGGAAGTTTAGCGATCAAATCTTCACCGCAATCCCAGGCAAGAGTAACGACATCAGCTGCACTATTGGCATTAAATAGATGACCTAATTTATCCCGTTTTGTGGCCAAATAATTGGCATTATGATCTCCTGGATTGATGATCAGCGGGACTCGACTCACAACTTCCAGACCATATCCACCGAGTCCTGCAATTTTGCGAGGATTATTGGTGAGTAGCCTTAGGCGATGAATTCCAAGATCACTAAGGATCTGTGCTCCCACTCCGTAATTTCGTAGATCTGCTCCAAATCCCAACTTCTCATTCGCTTCCACGGTGTCTAGACCTCCATCTTGAAGGCTATAGGCCTTCAACTTATTGATCAGGCCAATGCCACGACCTTCTTGCTTCAAATAAACAACAACGCCTTCTCCTTCTTGCTCGATTTGCGACAGGGCGGCCTCCAGTTGTGGACCACAGTCACAGCGAAGAGAACCAAAGGCGTCCCCTGTCAGGCACTCTGAATGCATCCGAACCAACACAGGTTCCTGCAATTGCCCAGGGACACCTTTCACCAGAGCAACATGCTCACTGTTGTCCAGTTCATTGCGAAATCCAACCGCCTGGAACTGTCCAAACTGACTGGGCATCACACACTGTGCATGACGACGAACAAAGCGTTCGTTCTGAAGCCGATAGCTGATGAGGTCAGCAATGCTGATCAGCCTCAAGCCAAATTGTTTGGCGTAAATCTGAAGTTCTGGAAGACGAGCCATCGAGCCATCGGAGTTCTGAATTTCACAAATGACTCCTGATGGGATCAGCCCTGCGAGCTGAGCGAGATCAACCGCAGCCTCCGTATGTCCAGCACGTTTAAGCACACCTCCAGAACGGGCCCTCAACGGAAACACGTGCCCTGGACGCCTTAGATCAGAAGGCTTGGCATCGGCCTGAAGCACAACCTGAATCGTGCGAGAGCGATCTTCAGCTGAAATTCCGGTCGAGACACCGTGCTCAGGGCCGGCATCAATACTCACCGTGAACGCCGTTTGATTTTCATCGGTGTTGCGATCAACCATCAAGGGGAGGTCAAGAGCATCGAGACGATCTCCTTCGATGGCAAGACAGATCAAACCGCGAGCCTCTTTGGCCATGAAATTGATCTGCTCTGGCGTCGCGAATTGCGAAGCGCAAATCAAATCTCCTTCGTTTTCACGGCGTTCATCATCGACAACAACAACGCACTCGCCATTCCGGATGGCGTTGAGGGCATCGGGGATGGAGTCAAAGTTCGGATCCATGCCCTCGGAAGCTACGGCTGAATGGCTCAGCGTTCTAGGTATCCAACAAGCTCTCATCATGATCGACGCCAGTACGATCAGCCGATCATTCCGCTCAGTTCATGGCGATCAAACGAGTTGCGGTTATCGGTGCATCCGGTTATGGGGGCTTGCAAAGCCTGAGGCTGTTGCAGTCCCATCCCGAATTTGAGATCAGCTTGCTCGGCGGAGAACGCAGTGCTGGCAAGCGTTGGAGTGAGCTCTGCCCCTTTTTGTCGCTACCGGATGATCCCGTTGTGGAGAGTCCTGACCCCAGCAGAATTGCCGAGTGCGCTGATGTGGCTTTGCTCAGCCTTCCCAATGGATTGGCGAGCGGAATGGTTCCTGAACTTCTGGAACGTGGTGTTCGAGTCGTGGATCTCTCCGCTGATTACCGCTACCGCTCGCTCGATCAGTGGGCGAGGGTCTACGCCCAGGAGGCTCTCTCTTGCAAGCGCAGGGATGCTGACCTGTGTCTTGAAGCCGTCTACGGGTTACCTGAATGGAATGCATCGGCCATTGCAACTGCACGATTGGTTGCGGCCCCTGGCTGTTTTCCCACCGCGAGCTTGCTGCCTTTGTTGCCATTCCTCAAGCAAGGATTGATCGAACAAGACGGTGTGATCATCGATGCAAAGACGGGCACATCCGGTGGCGGACGTGCTGCTAAAGAACATCTTCTGTTAGCGGAGGCCTCTGAATCGATCTGTCCTTACGGCGTTGTAGGCCATCGCCACACGTCAGAAATTGAGCAGATGGCCAGTGAGGTTGCCGGATGTGGCATCCAGTTGCAGTTCACACCACATCTCGTTCCCATGGTGCGAGGGCTGCTGTCAACGGTGTACGCCAGATTGCGCGACCCCGGACTAACAGCCGAAGACTGCACCACTGTTCTTGATAGTTTCTACCGCCATCACACGTGTGTCACGGTGTTGCCTGTTGGCACCTACCCAGCAACGAAATGGGCTAAACACACCAACCGGGCTTTTTTATCGGTGCAAGTCGACAACCGGACCGG
>NZ_JAKUHK010000236.1:0-3218 GCF_023630655.1 Synechococcus sp. MU1655
CTCGCCACCGAGAGGTCATGGGTCACGAAAATCATCGCCAGGCCTAAGTCTTGCTGCAGACGTCTCAGCAGGGCCAGGACTTCAGCTTGGATCTCCGCATCGAGCATGCTCACGCTCTCATCGCAGATCAGCACCTGCGGGCCTAGAGCCAAAGCGCGAGCAATGGCGACGCGTTGCTGCTGGCCACCGGACAGTTGCTTGGGCAGTCGATTTTGAAAATGATCTGCTGGTGAAAGGCCCACAAGCTCCAGAAGCTCCCTTGCCCGTTCTCGAGCGGCTGCCCGCGAGGCGAGGCCATGGATCAGCAGGGGGTCTGCGATGGCGTCGGCCACGCTGAGGGCTGGATTCAGGCAGGCCAGCGGGTCTTGAAACACCATCTGAATGGTGCGTCTTGCTTGTCGTTCAGCGCTGCCACGCAGTTGGAGCAGGTTTTGGGTTTGGAGCCAAACCTCGCCTCCGCGAATTGGGGTAAGGCCCATCAAGGCTCGGCAAAGGGTGCTTTTCCCGCAGCCAGAGCCACCCACCACGCCCAACGATTCACCGGATTGCAAGGTGAAGCTCACGCCATCCACCGCTTTCAGCCAGTTGGGAGACCAGGGCGGACCTCCGAGGTTGTGCCAACAGCGCAATCCTTCCACCTGCAGCACTGCTGTGCCGTCAGGTTTGCCCGGCGTATTGCCTCCTTCCCTGGCCCTGGCGGCTGTGACGAGCCGCTTTCCGATCTCAGATTGGGGGTGGGTCAGCACTTGATCGCTGCTGTTTTGTTCCACAAGACGGCCCCCGTCCAAGACCGCCATGTCTTCACACCAGCGGTTGGCCATAGCCAAGTCATGGGTGATGAGCAGGAGGGCGCTTCCCAGCTCTTCGCAAAGAGTTCGCAGCACCGCCATCACCTGCCCCGCAACCGCAACATCCAGGCTGGTGGTTGGTTCGTCGGCGATGACAAGGGGGGGTGCGAGTGCAATGGCCAGTGCGATGGCTAAGCGCTGACGCATGCCACCACTGAATTCGTGGGGATAGGCCCGAAAACGCTCGGCCCCGATACCCACCTGTTCCAGCAGGCTTTCAGCGCGGTCTTTCCGCTCTTGATGCCCCATCGTCGGCCGGTGCGCAGCGAAGGTGTCGAGGAGGTGCCCACCCACGGTCATCAGTGGATTCAGGCGCGTCATCGGGTCCTGAAACACCAGGCCGACCGCTTCTCCGCGCAGGGCGCGCAAGGCAGGCCGACTGAGTTGGCGTGGATCTTGACCATTGAGACGTAGATCTCCTTCGCAGCAGCTCCCTGGAGGTAAGAGCTGCAATGCAGCTCGCGCCACTGTGCTCTTCCCGCATCCAGACGGCCCAACAAGTGCCAAGCGATCTCCCGATTTCAGGCTGAGATCCAATCCATCCAGCGTCCAGGACTCACTTCCTGGGTAGCGCAGACGCAACTGATTCAGCGTCAGAACCGTTTCTGGCGCGTTGGGCATGAAACAAAGCACGGTGCCTCATGCCTACATACCATGGATGCACCCGCCGGGTTGGATGCTCAACGCAACCTCTGCACCCGATCCCTCCCAGACTCAGTCTGGATCGACTCCTGCGGTCTGCGGTTTAACGGCGTTGCGCGAACGTCCGCTCCGCTTGCCCGATGACTATGGCATCGAGCTTCCTGACTGGTTGAAGCAGTGCCTGATTCACGTTCCTCCCGGCATCGGACACAGTTGTCCGACCGATCCAGAGGCCCTGCTAGCGGCTGCTTTTGATTTTGCGTTTCAGCTGCATGAGGGGCAGTTCCGCGCCAGCGGTGATCCCTACATCGTGCATCCGGTGGCCGTTGCAGATTTGCTGCGGGACATTGGTGCGAGTGCCAGCGTGATTGCAGCGGGTTTCCTCCATGATGTGGTGGAAGACACGGATGTGACACCAGATCAGCTCCAAAGCCATTTCGGCCCAGAGGTTCGTGAGTTGGTGGAAGGCGTCACCAAGCTGGGAGGCCTTCATTTCACCAATCGGACGGAGGCTCAAGCTGAGAATCTGCGCAAGATGTTTCTGGCGATGGCCAGTGATATTCGTGTGGTGTTGGTGAAGCTGGCCGATCGTTTGCACAACATGCGCACGATCGGTGCGCTCAAGGAGGAGAAACGGCAGCGCATCGCCAGGGAAACGCGAGAGATTTACGCACCGCTTGCCAATCGCCTGGGGATTGGTCGCTTCAAATGGGAACTCGAAGATCTCTCCTTCAAGTTGCTGGAGCCTGAGGCCTTCCGCGAAATGCAGCAGGAGGTTTCAACCAAGCGCAGTGAGCGGGAGGATCGCCTCTCCGTCACGGTGCAGTTGCTCTGTGATCGCTTGGCTGCCGTGGGCCTCGACAGCTGTGAGGTGAGTGGTCGCCCGAAACATCTCTATGGCATCTGGACCAAGATGCAACGCCAGCAGAAGGAGTTCCACGAGATCTACGACGTGGCTGCGTTACGGATCCTGACGCCGAATGTCGAGACCTGTTATCGCGCCCTTGCTGTGGTGCACGACACGTTCAGGCCCATCCCAGGCCGGTTCAAGGACTACATCGGCTTGCCTAAACCCAATGGTTATCAATCACTTCACACCGCAGTAATCGGACGCCATCGTCCGATCGAGGTGCAGATTCGTACCTGGGACATGCATCAGGTGTCGGAGTTCGGCATTGCTGCCCACTGGAAGTACAAGGAGGGTGGATCCCCCGCTACTGGTGGAGATACGGAGCGTTTTAACTGGTTGCGTCAGCTCGTGGATTGGCAGCAGGAAGGGGGCGCGGATGATCACAACGACTACCTGGCTTCGATCAAGGAAGATCTTTTTGACGAGGAGGTGTTTGTGTTCACTCCTAAGGGCGATGTTCTGGGGCTTCGTAAGGGGTCAACTGCGGTTGATTTTGCTTTTCGTATTCACTCTGAGGTGGGAAATCATTGTCATGGAGTAAGAATTAACGATCGGCTCTTGCCCCTTTCGACCCCGCTTCAAAATGGTGACTTCATTGATATTCTCACCTCAAAAAATGCCCATCCAAGTTTGGATTGGCTCAATTTTGTAGCGACTCCAACGGCGCGAAATCGCATTCGTCAGTGGTACAAACGCAGTCATCGTGACGAGACGATTGATCGCGGTAAAGAGCTGCTTGAACGTGAGCTGGGACGCAGTGGTTTTGATGCTCTGCTTGGCAGTGAAGCGATGCTCAGGGTGGCTGAGCGCTGCAACTT
>NZ_JAKUHK010000237.1:0-3172 GCF_023630655.1 Synechococcus sp. MU1655
CACGATGAGGGACGCCGCTAATAATTCTCTCGAAATTCGAGAATGAATCTTGAATCTGTGGCCCATTACCCGTGATCAAGAATTCACGAATACCGCGATCATGCCAGGAGCCACGCATCTTGAATACATTGATTGCCCTAGCCATTTCGCCACGTATCTCGACATACTGGAGCAATAAAATAGTATCAGTAATAGTTGAGATATGAGAGTCAGTGATCGAATGACTTCCCATAAACTCTTCAGAAGTATTTGTAAAAAAGCCAGCAATTTCTTCTTGCTTAGCATATCCGGTCAATGCGATCACAAACTGCCTGAAGGCATTCCGACTTACACCACGGGCCAACGCAGACAACGAGTCAATCGCCATTCGTGTTGGCTTGAATTGACTGATCTCAGTTTTAATAATCTGCAAGTGGTCTTCCAAACCGGTGGACTCCGGGTAGGCGCAAATAATCTTCAGAAGGCCATCTTGCTCCATCTGCTCAAAATCAATGCCCCAACTTGCGCCATTACGCATCAATTGAGCACGTGATTCCTCGTAGGCGAATAAAATTGCTCGCTCTTTATTATTGCAAGCATCCTCAATGAATTTTGAAATCAACAACGTCTTGCCTGTACCAGTTGCTCCCGTCGCAAGGATGATTGAATCCTTGAAGTAGCCTCCACCACACATTTCATCGAGCCGCGGCACGCCAGAACTAACCCGCACATTCGACGAACGCTGAGTGAGCCTCATCGCACCAAGAGGGAAGATGCTGATCCCGTGGACACCCATGGTGAAAGGGAATTCACCCTTCATGTGGGTAGTACCTCGCAACTTGAGAATTTCAACAGTCCGTCGTCGGCGCTCTCCCTCCAACACATTGCGGAGGATCACAACATTGTCAGAGACAAATTCTTCAACGCCGTAACGAGCGATAGGCCCATATTCATCAATTCTCTCGGTGGTCATCACAGTAGTGACACCAATCTCCTTCAAGCGTGCGATGAGTCGGAAGA
Organism: Synechococcus sp. MU1655; assembly: GCF_023630655.1. Lineage (NCBI taxonomy): Bacteria > Bacillati > Cyanobacteriota > Cyanophyceae > Synechococcales > Synechococcaceae > Synechococcus > Synechococcus sp. MU1655. Next base: position 1,000 of record NZ_JAKUHK010000237.1, read on the forward strand.
TCTCCCGACGCACAACAAAAACCGCATCGTATTGTTGAAAGACAGCCGTAATGGAATCGATTGCCACCCTTTTGGCTTTGTACTTTCGTATGGCGTAATTAATTCTTTCAATCAGCCCGGAGAGATCGAAACTGCCAGCCACATCCTGACCATCTGGATCTGGCGAAGCATCAAGAATAAAAAGCTTGTCTTGCTCCACCATCTCCTGCAAGTTCCAGCCAAAACTTGCAGCATTACGCAAAATATCGAGAGGCGACTCCTCAAACGTGACAAAAATCCCTGGCTCATCGTAATGAGCAATTCCATTGTGGAGAAAATGCAAGGAAAAAACGGTTTTACCCGTTCCGGACGTTCCGCTAATCAGGGTGCTGCGTCCAATTGGCAAGCCGCCATGGCACACATCATCGAAGCCCTCGATTCCAGTCGGAAGCTTCTGGACCTGCATCTGAGGGGAACCGCTTGAGCTAGAAATCTGCATAACCGCGACCTTGCTCTCCAAGGTTAATAAGGAAAATCCACAGCACCCTCTAGATCACCCCGTGACTTAAGAATCTGCCTCTTCGATATCCGGGACTTCCAACGCGTCCATCAGGGAAGAGCTGAGGTCGTTGTCAACAAGCTCGTCGTAAAGAAGATCAAGTCCGATCAGCACGCGTTCGCGATCAGAAAGATCACCAATAATCCGACGCACAGGAGGCGGAAGAATTTTGGACAACGTGGGGGTTGCCAGAATTTTGTCTTCTTCTGCAAGCTGAGGATTTTTCAAGACATCAATGACCTTTAGGGCGTAGACACCCTTGAATTCAGTTTCAAGAATATTGCGAAGCGTTTTGAGTGCACGCATCGAATTTGGTGTGTTTCCTGCCACATACAGCTTGAGGATATAAGTCTTCCTAGGGCTCATAAGGTCACCTCCGAATTCTGTAGCTGACGACGTTGAGACCCGGCAGGAACTAAGGGAACATCTCCAGGCACTGACCGTCGGTACATTTCGCAGAGGTGAGCCATGACATCCAGCAGTGCAAGGCGGTAATCCTGAAGGAAGTCGTCTTTATGCCCTTCCACTCTGAGTTGTTTCCAAAAGTCGTCAATCAGATTCATATGGATCTCAACGGTTTGGGTAATGGGCAAGTCGCCAAAAAAAGCGGTATTCACAAAACTCTCTAGAGCCTGGTTGGCAGCAGCAGGGTCACGGAAATAACCAATCAACAGATCTCGATAGGTGCGCTGCAGTGACTGCAGCAACTCGCGCTGTTCATTCGGCGGAAGATTGGCCAAAAATCGCGAAGGATCTCGTTTGTAAAAGACTCCTAGGTAGCCAAGCCTCTCCTGCAAGCGGCTCGACAACTTCCAAGCACTTCCCTCAGGCTGCCCGCCAACCGGATCGGAGTCAGAGGATCCGTCTTCAGGGCGAATGTCTTTCTGCCCGTGACGAAGAAAGCGTGAAATCGCTGCGTCAACGTTGTAGCCAAGCTGCTCAAGCTGATCACCGGGCAGGTGAACTTCTTCGGGGTGATAATCGACACGCCCCATCAACTCGCCCACGACAACGGCTGGAAACAACAAACCTCGAGCCAATAAGTCTTCCCGTGTCTGCTCTTGAAGGAGTGATTGCTCAATCACAACTGCATCAACGGCCTCACGTTGTCGTTCCAAAGCCGAGACAACATCAACCGCTGAGTCCTCCAGTCCAAGATCCACAGGCGTGTAGCGATTACCAGGCAACCACTGACAGCAAGCCGATTCGAGCTCAGGCGACCTCAACAAGAACGCGATCGTGAGTGCCGGCCTGGTCATCCAAAACGAAAAGTGTGCAATTAAATCTTGACGAAAGACAGCACGAAGGTCGAAGATCTTTGTTTGTCTTTCGATTGCGGCACAGGCCAAATCGGCGACTCCCAAGTCACCGAGCCTGGTTGCGTCCAGTAGCCCATGGCAGAAACCAGCAGCAGCAGCTCACAAACCACCCCAGAGACAGGCTCCTACGCCATCGTCGAGGCCTCTGGACAGCAATTTTGGGTGCAACCCAACCGTTATTACGACCTCGACCGTTTGCATGCAGATGTGGACGCCAAGATCACCCTTGACAAGGTGCTTTTAGTCAAGAACGGTGACGTAGCCACTGTTGGCAAGCCCTACGTTCAGGGCGCCAGCGTGGAACTCAAAGTGATGG
>NZ_JAKUHK010000238.1:0-3101 GCF_023630655.1 Synechococcus sp. MU1655
AAAGATTCGCTGACGCGAGATTGACCACCCATGATGGCGCGTCTTTGGTGTCGCGAATCTGGACTCCACAAGGGACTGGTCCATGGCCGACCCTGCTGATGAGACAGCCCTACGGCAGGGCCATTGCTTCCACCGTGACCCTCCCCCACCCGCTCTGGTGGACCGACCAAGGATTCGCAGTCGTCGTCCAAGACGTGCGCGGTCAGGGCAGTTCTGAGGGAACGTTTCAAGGGTTTGGCCAAGAAGCTACCGACACCGCCGCGACCCTCAATTGGCTCCGCGAACGGCCTGAATGCAATGGCCGCATTGGCCTGTATGGGTTGTCGTATCAAGGCCTCACCCAACTGCTCGCACCAGCGGATTGCCCAGCTCCTGATTGCCTCGCGCCCGCCATGTGCGGTTTGGCAGAACGAGAACATTGGAGTTGCGAAGGCGGCGCTCACTGGTGGCACCTCGGTCTTGGTTGGGGTTTGCAGCTTGCCGCACTGCAAGCCCAACGCCACAACGATTCCGTCGTCTGGAACGAAATCCAAAGCGCTTTGGTGGATGGTCGCTATCTACGTGAGGGAATCGGGCTCTTGCAACGACATGACCCCAAGGGAATGGCGTTGCGCTGGTTGCAACAACCTGCAGATCAGGCCGAAGGGTGGACTCTCCATCGCCCAGCCGAAGCCTGGCTCCGCAAACCCATGCTGCTGATCGGAGGCTGGTGGGATCCCCATCTGCGAGGCCTCCTCGACCTTCTCAAAATGGCCCGATCCAGTGGTGGCAATCCCGAACTTCACATCGGCCCAGCTACCCACCTGAAGTGGTGGCCAGAAACCAACCAGCTACTGCTGGATTTTTTTAATCAACATCTCAAAAATCCTCCGCCCCGCAGCCAAGCCAAGACAAGAGAGATCAGGCTTTGGGATCAAGGCGATGCCACCTGGTCTAGTCAGATTGGAAACGAGTGCTCCAGCGCCTGTTGGCACCTCAGCAGCCAAGGTTTGGCTTGCCTTGATCTCACCGATGGGCAATTGCTCGATGCAGGGATACCTGGATCGGGAACCTGCGTCATCGTGCATGACCCGTGGAGACCCGCACCGGCCATTGGTGGGCATTTGAGTCCCACGGCTGGGCCGTGCGATCGAAGGATTGTTGATCAACGTTCGGACGTGGCAGTCTTTAGTTCCGCGCCGCTCCAAACAGCGCTCCAGCTATGCGGTCGCCCTCTCTTGAGATTAAAGGTGTCCGCCGATCAGCCAGCCTTTGACCTCTGCGCTGCACTGTCAAGACTCCCCGCCAATGGAGATGAGGTGCAGCAGCTTTCAACAGGTGTGTTGCGCGTGCGACGGTCCATGGACTCGGAAGATGGCCACATCACACTGGAGTTGCAGCCACTATTTGTGAGCTTCCAACCTGGAGACCGACTACGGCTCTCGCTTGCGGGGGCCTCATGGCCAGCGATTGGGATCAATCCAGGAGATGGGAAGCAACGGTTTGGCCCACCCAACAGCGATTGCCGCGTGATCACCCTTTGTTTACAGCTGGAGGAGGCGACACTGCAAATGGCGCCACTACTCCTTCCCCAAGCCGGATGAACTCCGGCAAACTAACCCCATTGTTGCCCCACATTCATGAAGCTCTCCTCCTGCCTTCTGGTCTGCGCTCTCGCGGCACCGATGCTGCAGGCGTTCCCTGTGCCAGCGGCACGAGGAGAACAGCTTTTAGCCCAGGGAGCACTGGCCCCACGCACTTCTCTGAGCACCAGTGAAGCCAGCCAAGCGGCGGATTCACTCCTGACGGCTCTACAAACCCGTAATGCCCAGGCTCTCTTTGAGCGCCTATCCACCCCTCTGAAAAACGCAACAACCGTTGAAGCCGTTCAAGGTCGCTTAAATAATGCGCATCGGATTAAATCCACGCGCGTTGTGGCGATTTATCCAGGGATAGATGACACAACGGTGGATGTCATTGCCCAAACCGAAGAGGGAAGCAAGGAGCTCCTTCTCGTTCTTGACGATGAAGGCAAGCTTGTGGCCTGGAAGTGGTTGGGTGAAACGTTGCCGATTGAGACAACGGCTCTGAAATTTGTTCGCGATCTCGACGCACAACGCTGGATTGCTGCTCGCTACTACCTTTCGCTTGATTTTCAAAAAGAAATTTCCCCAGAAGATCTGGAACGCAAGTGGAGCAAATTGAGCCGCATTCTGGGAGGCGTGAAGCGGGTCAAAAACGCTGTTGTTTCAAGCAGAGGAGCCGAACAACAACTCGTTCTGGTCACCATTGAATTTGGAACCGTGACCGACAACTTGTTTGTGATTTTCGATTCTCGAGGCCGGATCATCAACGTTGACTTCTCAGAGGATCTGGTCTGATCCCAAAAACTCGGGGGAATCCATGCAGCCGCGGCGGGGTTTCCGCTTAAGCTCCCGGGCTAACGAAGTCCATCCCCCTGCATGACCAGCGCTGTTCTCGACTGGATGGTTCAGGACAGCCAGAGGCTGGCTGAATGCCGACACGATCATCCCTTCTCTCTTCTTGGTCCCCAACAGCTGGAGTCGGGCCAATGGGTTGTTAGGGCCTGGGTTCCTGAAGCTGAAACCGTTGAGTTGATCCTCGATGGCAAACGCCAATCGATGCAGACTCCCCATCACCCATGGGTGTTCGAAGCCGAATGTTCAAGGGATCCAGGACATCACTACAAATTGCAGATTCGCCGAGGCGGGATCGAGCACGAGCAATTTGATCCTTGGGCCTTTCGGCATGAGTGGATGGGAGAGATGGATCGCCATCTGTTTGCAGAAGGCAACCACCATCACATCTGGCGTCGGATGGGGGCCCACCGCTGCCAACAAGGTGGCATCGAGGGGGTGATGTTCTGCCTTTGGGCACCGAACGCACTCACCGTCAGCGTGATTGGCAATCTCAATTCATGGGATGGTCGCTATCACCCCATGCAGCAAAGGCTGGGCGGCATCTGGGAATTGTTCGTTCCCGAACTGGAGGAAGGACACTTTTATAAATACGAGATCCGCACCCAAGACGGCCACTGTTATCAGAAGGCTGACCCCTACGGCTTCCAGCATGAAGTCAGGCCTGATACCAGCTCCATCGTG
>NZ_JAKUHK010000239.1:0-3041 GCF_023630655.1 Synechococcus sp. MU1655
CCTGGCCAGAGGCCTTGGGGTCCTGCCCATGGAGAGGCAGCTCGATGAGCTCAAAGGCTGGCTAGAGCAGATGGCATCACAGATTCCGGATCCGGATGGACTGACGCGTGAGCAGCGTGAGCAACAGCAAAAAGACCAGAACGAAGCGGTTTTGACGGTTTGAGCTCAAGCCCGCCCTGGAAAGATGAGAAAGTGCAACACAATTCGCAATCCTTCGTTACTATGTGGCGATACGGCGTGTTACCCAGTGGCTGAATTCATCGATCCAATTGCATCGGGAAGCTCCCTCAGCCTTCTAGGCAGTTTGGTTGGTGCAGCAGCACTGGGAATTTTCGCCATGTGGCAGAACGATACGGAAAACGATGACGACGACTCGTCTCCAGGTGGTGGCCTGATGCAACCCGTCGCTTAGGCCGAGCTTTGCTCACATTTAGTCATAAGAATCACCCTTTTGGGTGATTTTTTTTGTGTATTACTGTCCGACGCTGTGAGGTGCTCTCCGACGGCTGCCCATGCCAATCAAGCCGCTTGACTTCTTTAAAGAATGGCCATCGATTGCATGCTTCACCCCTGTGCTTCTTCTTCTCGCTGCAGCACCTGTTCATGCTCAATCTTGGGCAGCGGTTGATGCCTTGCGCAACAAACTCTCGTCTCATGGCGTGAGAGTGATTCAACGCAATTGCTCAACACGGGGATTGCAGGGGGCTTACCACCCGAAAAATGACACCTTGATTGTGTGTCGCACTCACCGCAATGCGGCAGAGGTTTGGAACACCCTGGCTCACGAAGCCACGCACAGAATGCAGCGCTGCGCCGGTGGATCGATCACTCTTCCCAGTCAACATCTCATGATGTCTCGCGTCTTGAGACGGGAAACGCCAGAGGAATGGAAGTCGATTAGGGCGTATCCCCGTAGTCAGCATCTCGCAGAACTTGAGGCTCGCTATACGGCGAAACTTCCTGCCAAAGATGTCATGAAGCTCTTCGATCGCTACTGCGGCTCAACCGTTCGCGTGTAAGCACATCTCCCCAACAAACGAATCACAACTGAACGATGAATAATCTTCTCCTGCAATTAGCGATCGCAGCCCTTGGGCAAATGTCTGGGGGTGGCCTGTCTCAAACCCCATTCAATATTCCATCTAGGCCCTTTCCCATCAGGCGCCAGGTTCAACCTGTGTATCCCACGCGCTCGTCTCAAGCCTCCAATCTTCAGGTTGCCACTTTGGCTACCACCACCTGTTTGATGCGTTCCGGTTCAATCGAGCGGGCAGAGGCACTGACTTTGTTGGAACGACAAGGCCAAACCTGGGGATGGCCTAGGACTTGGGGACAACGCATTCCGCTGAGCAGCTTGGACGATGCCATCCACTCTGCTGGTGGCTGCACTGCTCTCTTGCAGAGGGTCCGTGAAGCTGCTCCAGCCAGAACGGCCATTATTCCTGCAACACACCAAGGCCGCAGGTACGCAGAGAGTCGAAGCGAACGCGAAGGGTTTGGGTTGGCTCCCTATCGCTGAAGTGCTGACTGAAGGTTGGCGGCTCCTGGTTGATACGTTCTTTCCGCTTTTGGAGCCTGTAGCGCTTTGAGCAGGGTGGTTTCCGCTACGCGGTACTGCCCATCTTTGTTGGTCCCCAACTGTTCAATCGTGAGAGTTTTAATCTCCTTCTCACTCATCTCCACAGGAACATCCGGGCGGATGCCGTTTTTATGGATATCGGTGCCTTTGGGTGTGAGGTATTTCGCAATCGTGACGGTCATCCCAGATCCGTCAGAGAGTCCGCGCACGGATTGGACGAGCCCTTTACCAAAGGTTTTTTGGCCTACCAGAACCCCGCGTTCGTTGTCTTGAAGCGCTCCTGAAAGAATCTCGCTTGCGCTCGCGGAGCCCTCATTGACCAACACCACCACTGGACGGTCTGTTAAAGCATTTCCTGTGGCACGGCGGACGTCCTGAATGCCCTCACGGGTTTTTGTGCTGACAATCGTCCCTTCATCCAGCCATTGACGGGCAATGTCGACGCTGGCTTCGAGCAAGCCACCTGGGTTGCTGCGCAAATCAAGGACGTAACCCTGAGATCCTTGTTTTTCAAGGTCGCGAATCGCTGCTCGCATCTCTTTGGAGGCATTCGCGTTGAATTGCTTGAGGCGGATGTAGCCCACCTTGGTTCCGTTGGCACTGGTGTTGAGCTGACTGTCGACGGCCTGGATTTCAATGCGAGCCCGAATGAGGGGAACCTCAAGGATGGAGCCATTGCGGCGTAAGCCCAGGACGACGTCGCTTCCTTCCGTTCCACGAATGAGCTTCACCGCATCTTCCGTGGTCATTCCCTTGGTGGGTTGACCATCAATCGAAACGATGACGTCCTTGGGTTGGACCCCGGCTTTGGAGGCAGGTGTGCCTTCAATCGGCGACACCACCACAATCTCTTTGGTGTCTTTGTCTAATGAAATTTGAATGCCGACACCGGTTAATTCCCCCGACGTGTCAATTTGCATTTCCTTGAACTCTTTTGGGTCCAGGAATCGGGTGTAAGGGTCATCAAGACTCGCCAACATTCCTCGAATCGCTTCATAGGATTCCTCTGTTCCTGCATAAGACTTGGAGAGCAAATCCTTGCGAAGGATTGACCATTGATCGAGGTCATATCCGCCTGAAGAATCCAGGAAATCTCGATACACGATCTGCCAGACCTGATCAATCACCTCTTTCGGGCTATTGGTAATTGATGACGATGTCGTGCTTGGCAAACCCAAACCAGGATTTGCCACGACAACAGCCGCTGTAACAGCCCCTGCGCCTAGAGCTAAAAACCAGCTGTGACGTTGAGATCCTTTGGTGCCGAAATTTTTAGCGCTCATATCGTCCATGTGGACCTTTTAAGCACCCTAACGACATCAGTCGGGTTCAACCCAGCGGCCGTCGTCTTTGATGAGCTGAACCAAGGCTGCCACCCCCTCAGACTCGGGTACTTTTCGGATCTCATCGCGGTTGCGATACAGGGCGATCACCCCAGGCCCCTTGCCGACGTAACCGTAGT
>NZ_JAKUHK010000240.1:0-3021 GCF_023630655.1 Synechococcus sp. MU1655
GGCTTGGATGGCTGTTGTTGTTGGTTCTCTTCTGCTTCTTCATCGGTGAAGAAATCAGCTGGGGCGAGCGACTGCACGGTGCCGGCATCGACGCCATCCGATCGATCAACACGCAAGGAGAAACGAACCTGCACAACATCGCCGTCTTCCAGGGGAAAGGGCTCCTGCATCTCGGATGGGCAAGCCTCGGTCTGGTCCTCGGCCTGGCGGGATTCGTATTCCGCACCGCGCCCCTCATCCCCGCCACGCGGTTCACGCTCTATTTCACCTTGCCAGCGATCTGGTATCTGGGATTCGAATTCTGCGGGAAAGCCGGCGAATGCCTGATCACTGTCGCCAATCATCAGGAGATTTATGAACTCTTGATCATCGCTGGGCTCTACCTGCACACGCGCAGCTGGTGCCGAAAGCGTGGAATTTCAACCCGTATCTTCGGCACTGGCTGATGCTCCTGCGCCATCAAAACCTGATCTGGTGGATCGCCCTCGGCCTGATCTGGTCGCTGAGCTGTGTGCTCGACCACACGTGGCTGCAGCTAGATCAACGCCTGCCCTCTTGGGATCAGGCCGAGTACCTCAGCAGCGCAATTGAGCATGGCAGGCAGCTGGGGGTGCTCGACCCGGGCCGGTGGGAGGGGTTGCAGGCGCTCCTGGATCTCTCACCAAAAATCCCTCCTCTGTCATCCATTCTCAGCGGAAGCCTGATGGCCATCGTCGGGCAAAACCCTGATCAGGCCGGATGGATCCTGAGCTTCTGGCATGGGGTCGTGTTGCTGACAGTGGCGAGCTGGGGCCGGTGCATTGGCGGCAGACCTCTTGGAATCCTCGCGGCGCTCTTTCTCGCCATGGCTCCTGGCATGGCAGAACATCGCGTTGAGTTCACCCTTGACCTAGCACTCACAGGTACGACAACGCTGGCCTTGTTCCTCCTGTACCGCTGGCAGCGACCTGGTTCGCAAGGTGGCCAATGGCCTCAGGCCATCGTCGCTGCCACGGCCCTTGCCGCTTCAGTTCTCACCAAGCAGAGTGCACTCCTGGTGGTGGCTCTCCCTGCAATCTGGGCCGGAGTGCAAGCTCTGAGAGAGCCCAAACGCAGCCTTCAGCTCGTGGCAGGTCTTGGAATCGCGTTGATCGCAATCATTCCCTGGCTGCAGCACAACTGGATCACGACACTTGGCGGAACACAACGCGCCGTGATTACATCGGCGGCCGAGGAAGGCGACCCCGGCCTGCTGCAGTTGGAATCGTGGATCTGGTACCCACGACTGCTACCGAAACAGGTGGGAGGCCTGGTGCTCGGCGGCGGACTTGCCGGGTGTCTGCTGCAAGCTATGAAGCGAAACAATTCCGATGGAATCGAGAAAACGGAAGGGATGGGCTGGCTTACAGGCACGGCAATCTGTGTCCTGATTGCGACGAGCCTGAGCCCCAACAAGGATGCTCGTTACATCGCACCCCTATTGCCGCTGCTGAGCATCATCCTGGCCAGGGGCTGGCTGCTGCTACTGCAGGCCTTCGGCAAACGGCCATGGCAACGGGCCATCGGCCCGATCCTGCTCCTACTGGCCTCCTTGCTCAGCGCAATCGAGCTCATCCGGATCCAGTGGAGTGACATCAGGTATGCGCCGGGATCTCCAGCGGCGGACGTGATTGCAAGCCTCAGACAACGAGAAGGGAATGATCACGTCACCGTTCTGATCGCCGCCAGCGACCGCGATCTCAATGAACAGACCCTGAGCTACCTCGGCAATCTTGATGGCGGAGCCATCGATGTAAGGCGTCTGGGCCGTTCCAAGGGGCAGGGTACTCTCGCAAGAGAACAGGCTGAGTGGTGGATTCTGGCCACAGGTGATCAGGGCACCTCTCGCAAATCAGCCCGCCAACTGAGCAGAGAAGTAAGACAGGATCCTCGCTTTGAACGGGTTCAGACCTGGCCCTGGAGCAAGGGGAGGGATATCGAGCTCTGGAAACGCAAGCCGACGGCTCCTGAACCGGAACGCTTTGACAGGCGGTTCATTGCACTGGCAAAAAACATGGAGGAAGGCCCTGCAGCACTCGAAGCCATCTTCGGCTCCATTGAGCCCTGGCACCTGCTTGATCCGAGATTCGCATACCAAGAGCGTGTTGAGAACTGGGCGTTAGCGCAGCTAGAAGAAAGCCCTGATGACCGGGACGCTCTATGGAGCCTGGCCTTGATCAACGTTCTGCGCAATCGACCGAACAAGGCCGCTGACTGGTTTGAGCGCATCCAGAAAGTCGAAGGAGAAGAGAGCTGGGCTCGTACCTACCGGCTCGTCGTCTTGATCGCGAACTGGCAGACCTGCAAAGCATCCTGGTCGGCCTCCGATCAGATGGAGAAACTTCAATCCGGTCAGCAGCGAGACATCATCACGGCTCTGCGAGATCTTGCACGAACAGCATGCTTTGACCCTCGCGGTCCCATCGGGCTGTTCTCCAGTCTCGAACCGGCTGTGACAACAATCATTGACTCGATCGAAGGGACATCGCGCTAGCCCGTCGCTGTTGATCGCGACCTGAGCAAACGGCGAAGTGACGTGAAGCCATGCATCCAGAGGCCCAAGCCCATCAGTAACTCGATTGCCTCCTGATCATTGCGGATGCGATCGCCATGGCTGATCCATGAGACATCCCAGTAAAAATAAAACGCTGCAACAATGAGGAAATAAAGACTGAACCGACGCGCTGGGAAGGCTTCAATAGCAGGAAAAAATCGCCAACCAAGCCAGCCCAGAAAAACTCCTGCAGCCATAAACGAGGCGTGCAGATAATTTTGAACACCCTCAAGATTATGCAAATTTGATTCGCCTTGGGCATTGACCTCTCGAAGGAGATCAAATCCAAAACCAGTCAGCCTTTCGCCCCAGCTAATCTCCTCTCCGGCAACATAGAGACAAAAAACCGTCATCAACAACCACCACATCGCCTGAATACGACGGCGACGATTGAACGAAAGCAAAAAACACAACAAAGCCGACAGCCCTGCACCCAGATAAGCAAAAAA
>NZ_JAKUHK010000241.1:0-3010 GCF_023630655.1 Synechococcus sp. MU1655
CCTGCTGAGGGATGTCAGCGCCGTTGAGTCCAGGTCCAAACAAACCAGGCGACCACTGCGAGCAGCACCCAAGGCAACAGTGCCCTTAGAACCACGCTTGCCACAAGCAGCACCAGCACGCTGACGCCGCCACGCTTAACCAACGCCTTGCTCTCTGGGGTCATGTACTGCCAGCGGGGAATCAGGGCCATACAACGTCTCCTTGATCAATTAGCTGTTTTAGACGCCAGCATGACGACATGACCTCTCAGCTCCTGAGCCTCCGCACCGAGGCATCCTTTCAATGCTTGCCCCTCACCGCAGAGCTACGTCGCTTTGTTCACTCCATTGGTAAACGGGATGGTGCCGTGGTCGTGTCAGGCCAGCACACCACCACTGCTGTGATCATCAATGAAATGGAGGAACGGCTGCTCATGGATCTGAAGCGGTGGTTGAGCCTGCAGGCACCCCCAGGCGCTGGCTGGAAGCATGACGACCTGGAACTGCGCCGTGGCATTCCGGATGATGAGCCGCGCAATGCCCATGCTCATCTGCAGGCTCTGATGCTCGGCAATGAGGTCACCGTGAATGTCAGCAACGGGGAGGTGCAATTGGGGCAGTACCAAGAGGTGATGCTTGTTGAGCTCGACGGTCCACGTCAGCGCAGGGTGTCGCTGCAGTGGCTTTCGGCCTGAAGCTGTGCCGCATCAGAGAGCCATGCCAGGGAAAAATTCGATCTGAAAGGCTTAGCCGAGGTGGTGATCGCCTGAGATCGGTGACCCTGAGGATCAATCGAATTTGCAGACACCCTGCCCAATCTCCTCCAATCAAATCCCATCAGACTTTTGAACAAGACTTGGATGTGATGGCTGTCTTTGTTCTGGTGCATGGTGGATCTCACGGAAGTTGGTGCTGGGACGCTTGTGCCAAGGAGCTTCAGAGTGAAGGTCACCAGACGGTGAGTTTTGATCTGCCTGGACATGGGCAGGATCGGACGCCTCGAGATCGAGTGACATTGAAGGCTTACGCCCAAGCCATCCGCGATTTGTATTCTTGGCTCATAAGTTAGATTTTATTTTATAAAACTCAATTGCATTCTCTTTTAAAACTTTTTTTGCAGCTTCACCGCCAAGAGACTCAAGAATGATGTGGATATCGCTGAGCTGAAAGGGTATCGACGCTCTTGTTGATGGTAAGTCGGTGCCAAATAGTAGTGAATCTGGATTGGCTTGATGGAATAACTTGATTGCTTCGGACGGATCGAAGTCTATTCGACCAAAGCCAGTGGCTTTCACCTTGTGGCCTCGTTCTACAAGTTTAAGAAGGTGGTGAAAACCTTCTTTTTTCATCCCTAGGTGGTCGATGCAGACAGCAGGTAATGGCAGTAATGCACTGGATAGCTCCTCAAGATATGCGGGGTCTAAATACAATTCGATATGCCAGTTTGCAAGTTCATGAACTCTTTGTGCCATTGAGACTATATGAGTAATTCTTTTAGGGCCTCCACGGTATAGGTTGAATCTTAAGGCTCGTACCCCAGCCGAGTTGAGCTCAATGATTTTGTCATCCGATATGTTGTTTGGCAGTTGAGTGACTCCAACATACTTGGGGCCCAGTGATTTTAAAGCGGCTAAAAGATGGCTTTGATCAAAGCCGTGAAATGAGCCAGAAATGATAGCCCCGCCTGCAAGATCAAATGTTGATAGCCTTTTTCTGTAGTCTTGATGGGTAAATTCTTCGGGCAAATAACCATTGTTGCGTATCAATGGATAGCGAGTATCGATGATATGAAAATGGCTATCGAATAATTCAATTTTTTGAGGCAAAACGACGTTCCTTGCAGGGTCTCGGTCAGCAAGCAATGGATTGGACGGTGCGATGACCACACGGCCAGTATCGCTGCGTCGATGAACCAAGACGTCTTCGTGGCCTGTTGCATTGCGAAGGCAGTTGATCACAGCCAGTCAGATGCGCTTCGGGGGCACGGTGTGCGGTTGGGGGAGGGAGCCGAAGTTCATCATGGGAGCAGTCCATTCTTTACAAGCCTTGGCACGAGCGGACCTCTCGATCACTCCACGACTGCGCCAAAAGCTGGCGGAGTGGCTTCAGGAGGATCTCGGCCGCGGCGACCTCACCACTCCCGCCTTGCGGGGGCGAGAGGGTGAAGCCCATTGGCGGGCCAAAGCAGACGGGGTGTTCTGTGGCGGCGTGTTGTTGGAGCCCTTGTTCAGGGAGTTGGTGGGGTCATCAGCATCGGGGTTCGAATTGCGCCTGCTCGTGCGGGATGGCACCCCAATCGAGGTGGGGCAGCGACTGTTGGAGCTCAGGGGGCCGGCGGAACAATTGGTGGCGATGGAACGCACGGCCCTGAATTTGGCGATGCGTCTGTCTGGCATTGCCACGGCAACAGCCGCTCTTGTGGCCCAGTTGGAAGGCACTGGTGTGGCCTTAGCCGACACGCGTAAGACCACTCCAGGTCTGCGGGAGCTGGAGAAATATGCCGTCCGCTGTGGTGGGGGGATCAACCACCGCATGGGGTTGGATGACGCAGCCATGCTCAAGGAAAACCACCTGGCTTGGGCGGGTGGAGTAACAGCCGCGATTGCAGCGGTGCGATCTGATGCACCCTGGCCCGCCAGGGTGATTGTGGAGGCGGAAACGTCAGACGAAGCCCAGGCTGCGGTGGCAGCAGGTGCGGATGCCCTGCTGCTCGATGAGTTCAGCCCGGAGGCTTTGACCACGTTGGTTCCCCTGCTGCGCGCCCAGGCAGAAGCGCGCCCTACTCGGGCATCCATTGTGCTGGAAGCGTCTGGGGTCAACCCTGCCCACTTGAAGCTCTACGCCACAACGGGGGTGGATTTGATTTCCACCAGTGCGCCGATGACGCGGAGCTCCTGGTTGGATCTGAGCATGCGCTTCACGCCCCCCGGGTGATGAGTATGGGCTGCACTTGTTGCGGCGATGGAACGAAGTCTTCTGTTCTGGGTTGTCTTGACCTCCTTTGATGTGATGCTGCAGAGCTTTTGATTGG
>NZ_JAKUHK010000242.1:0-3007 GCF_023630655.1 Synechococcus sp. MU1655
CCCTGGAGAAGGCTGTCATAGGTGGGAGCGATCTCCCAACTCTTCATTTCGCCGCTGAGAAGCTCATAGAGAAGAGGTAAGAAGAGAAATTGTTGGCGCGGCTCAATCAACAACAACGGTGGACGGGGCCGTTGATTACTGAGGGCTAAAGCTGTTGTTAGACCTGCAAATCCACCGCCCACAACAATGATTGGATTGTTGTGCATGGTGGTACTTGAAGTCAGAACTTCAGAAATGGTTTTGAAACCATAGACATGACACCATGCCCCTCGGCGTTGGAAGATGGAGAGATGAGGGATGTGTCCACCTCCAACAATCAGCCTGTCGTTGCCGCTGGCCCCAAGGCTGAGGCGGGAGAACTGCAACTAGCGCGTGAGCAGCTTGAGCCGTTGGATGCGCGCTCAAGGTTGCTGTGGGCTTATGAGCAGTTTGGGTCGGGTTTTGCCCTGACCACGAGCTTCGGGATCCAATCCTCTGTATTGCTGCACTTGTTGAGCGGGATGGATCGAGCCCGAGACATTCCAGTGATCTGGGTGGATACCGGCTATCTCCCCCCTGAGACCTATCGCTACGCCGAGGAGCTTCGCGAGCGCTTTGATCTGAACCTCCACATCGCTCAGTCTTCCTCGTCTGCAGCTCGGATGGAGGCGCTCCATGGCCGCCTCTGGGAATCAGGTGTTGTTGAGGACATGGAGCTTTACCTCAAAATCCGCAAGGTAGAGCCCCTTGAAGAAGCGATGCATCGTCTTCAGGTGTCTTGCTGGGCGAGTGGTGTGCGCCGTGCTCAGACGGATACACGCCGAAGCATGACTGCGCTCGATCCCATTCGTAGTCGCTTCTCCCTGAGGCCGCTTTTGGAGTGGACCTCACGGGATGTCTTCTATTACATGAAGGAGAACGATCTTCCCCAACATCCGCTGTTTGAGAAGGGATATTCCACGGTTGGTGATTGGCATTCCAGTGGCCCTGACGGGCTAGAGGCGACGGGACGAGACACGCGCTTTGCTGGCCTCAAACAGGAATGTGGCATCCACCTGCCAGGTGTTATGGGTGATGGCATCTAGCGAGGCCCTCCCATCCCGTTGCTTGTTGATTGGGAACAGCCGCTGGCATTGGGCAGAGCAGAGGGGCGCTTCTGCTTGGATCTATGAGCATGAAGCCGCGGCGCTTGAGGCGTTGGATGCACCCAGCGATCTCCTCGCCTGGGCGGCTGTGGGGGTGGTCCCAAGCCATCCTTGTTTGCAGTCCAGTAAACGGCTGAACCTGAGTGCGATCCCACTTCAGGGGATTCCCCCTTGGTTAGGCATCGATCGAGCTCTCGCTGGATGGGGAGCTTGGCGTGCGAATCAAAATCGTGTTGGCGTTCTGGTGGTGGATGCAGGCACGGTTCTCAGCCTTACCAGAATCTCTGCGGATGGATCGTTCTCCGGTGGGTTGTTGGCGGCTGGTTATGGATTGCAATTGCGCGCGATGGGTGAGGCCACAGCAGGACTAACAGCGACCTCGCCCTTGGTTTTAGCCCCAGAAGAAGCTGAGTCTTTCCCCTTCGAGACTCAGGCCGCCATGCGCTCTGGAGCGCAGCAAAGTTTGGTGGGTCTCATCCGTGAAGCCCACGCGCAAAGCCCTTGGCCGATTTGGCTCTGTGGAGGAGATGCCCTCCAACTACTCCCGAAACTTCAGAAGCAGTTGGGGATGGAGGTGCTACATGCCCCGAACTTGGTGATGGAGGCGATGGTCGAGCTGATCAGCTGATCCCTAAATCACTGAGGATTTGATCGGCCATGGAATCAGATTTCACTTTCCGGTAGATCAGTTCCAACCGTCCTTCCGCGTCTACGACGAAGGTGTGACGCATCATCCCAATGGATTCGCGGCCCATGAACTTTTTCAGACCGTAACTCTCAAAGCTGCTGGCAACGGGGCAAGGCTCTTCATCACTCAACAGCGTGAAGGGCAATTCCTGCTTGGCGATGAAGCGCGTATGGGATGCCGCGTTGTCCTTGCTGATCCCTAAGACGTGGATTCCATGGTCCTGAAAGGACGACCAGCGATCTCGAAAGTTGCAGGCCTCTTTCGTGCAACCAGGGGTGGCGTCTTTGGGATAGAAATAGATCACCACGCGCTGCCCCCGCAAGGAGGCCAAGTGCACGGGTTCTCCGTTTTGGTCAGGAAGTGTGAAATCAGGCGCGAGATCGCCGATCTGCAAAGTCATGGAGGAAGGCAACAGCCAGAGCGGAAGCGTAACCGTGATGTGGCTTGGTCCAGTGTCCTCAAGGGATTCTTGCGT
Organism: Synechococcus sp. MU1655; assembly: GCF_023630655.1. NCBI lineage: Bacteria > Bacillati > Cyanobacteriota > Cyanophyceae > Synechococcales > Synechococcaceae > Synechococcus > Synechococcus sp. MU1655. The sequence continues at coordinate 2,288 of NZ_JAKUHK010000242.1, forward strand.
GTCAGATCAGGAACACGCTTGGGCTTGCAACTTGGGTCAGACCGGTCAGCAGCGTTTCCTTGGCTCCCGAGCCTGGATGCGTTCGTGTCTTAGTGATTTGTGGGGAGTGCCTGCGCAGGAGATTCCTTTGCATGCGCCCCCGGGTGCGCCTCCCTCGATGCACTCAGGTTGGGGATTTGTCAGCCTCAGCCATAGCCAAGGATCTGCGTTGATGGCCTGGTCTTCTGCCCCCGTTGGGGTTGATTTAGAGCGATTGAATCGTCCCTTTGCATCTGAAGCGCTGATGAGGCGCTATTACGCATTAAGCGAGCAACATCAATTGAAAGGCCTCCCAAAACAAGCGTTTCACCAGAGTGTGTTGGAGCACTGGCTGATCAAGGAAGCTGCGATTAAGTGGCATCGGGGATCGTTGGCGCAAGATCTGTCGCATTGGGTTGTGGCGGCCGATGGGTTGAGTGCAAGCCACCAGGGAAAAGGTCTTCAGGTCGATGCGCACTGTCGCCAACTAGGGCCATGGGGTATTGCGATCGTGTCAGCTTGCGAGCAGAACTTGACTGGAACAAGGGTCTGCCTCAGTTGAAATCTCAATCAGAATCAGCCTCTCATTGGCGTGGAACAAGGTTGGATGCGATCTGTTTCCACCGTGGTCGCTGTCCTTGTTTTGCGCTTCCTAGGAGTGATCGCGACCATCCCAGATGCAGGGGTTGACTCGAGGTGAAA
>NZ_JAKUHK010000243.1:0-2995 GCF_023630655.1 Synechococcus sp. MU1655
GTTTTGTTGATTGCTCGACTGCCTGAGAGCAAGATCACAACCGGTGTGCGTTAGCTCATGACATCAGATGGACCTGTTCACTGACTACGAATTCAGATCCATGCGCGTAGCGCACATTGACTGGAACACCAGCTTGACAAAGGGGGCATTCATCAGCGGGCCAGGAGGGAAGGAGTATTTCATCTAAAAAAATGAAATTCTCAACCCCAAGATCTGCCGCCCCTACATTGCCCCTATTCACATACGCCGCAATGCCGATCGGATGGCCGCCTGATTGAACGACTGCCTCACAGGTAAGACGAACTGAAAACCCAGTATTAACAACATCATCAACAATCAACACAGATTGACCTCGAATAATCTCATCGTATCCACGCTTAATCTCAAACTTTTCTGTTTTTCCTGTCTTACCAAGCAGACGCTCCGCAAATACGCAACGAGTCTTAAGCGCCAAAGCTACATATTGAGCACAAATAACACCGCCAATAGCAGGGCCACAAATCACGTCAGGCCTGAAGCCTTGATCTCGAATTTCTTCACCCAAAAGTTGACCAAGCTGATGGGCAAGTTCCGGCCTTAAGTTAATAAGATCCTTAGCAACCCATCCGGAGCCATGATCTCCTGAAGCATACACAAAGTGGTCATTTTCGATCAGCGTTCCACTTGATTCGAGGATTTGTCTTGTCATTTCCTGTCTCTGCTTCGCAGACATCGCAACGATGAATTAACCACTACCGACAGGTTGGCAAAACCCACATGGATGCTTCCCTGGTTCACAAATGGAAATGCGTCCAAGTCCATCACCCATTTGGGTGAGAGCAGACACCGACCAATGGTTCATCCGTTGATGCACTCATGTTGGCGCTGACCTGCCATCAAACTGAAACCATCTAAACCAGAGTTCATGGCCAGCATCGAACCCAGCAAGCTCGATCGCATGAAACGCAGCTTTGGCAGCGATGCAGCACTTGATGAAGTGTTCATCGTGCTGAGTATCGGCGCGGGACTCATCGCAACTCTGGGTTTACTCGCCAACAGCCCCGCCGTCGTGATCGGCGCGATGGTCGTGGCTCCATGGATCATGCCGCTAAGAGCTGCCGCTTTTGCCGTGCTCTTTGGCGACATTCCCCTACTCACCCGTTCCTTGCGGACGTTGATGGTGGGCGTATGCGCTACCGCTGTCCTATCCATGGCGCTGGGGAAGCTGGCCGGATTGCCTCATTTCGGCTCGGAAGTCGAAGCGCGGATATCGCCAAACCTTCTCGACTTAGGGATCGCCCTTGTGGCCGGTGGACTGGCCACGTACGCCAAGCTTCGCAGTGATGCCGTGAGCTCACTTGCAGGAACGGCCATTGCAGTTGCGCTCGTACCACCTGTCTGTGTGATGGGACTTCTTCTATCCCATGCGGATTGGGAAGACGCATTGGGAGCTGGCCTCCTATTTGCCACCAACCTTCTTGGAATTTTGACCGGCGGATTGGTCTTAATGGCCTGCAGAGATTCCTACTTTCGCCAAGAACTCAGGCGAAGCCAGTTAGGAGCAGCAAGCTTTGCACTCACCGGTTTATTGCTGATTCCGCTTGGGACAAGTTTTATCAATCTCCTTGTCCAAGCGAAAAACGAAAATACACGCGAATCAGTGGAAAAGACCATTGCACAATTTCTAACACGGGGGACCTTAACCTTTGGCGACAAAAAGAAGATTGACATCGAGAAAGTAGACATTGACTGGGGTCAAAACCCACCTGTCATCCGAGTGATCGTGCGTGTTGCAGACCCAGAGCGTCCAACATTCAAACAAGTTTCAGCCGTTCAAGAAGAAATCAATAAACGGCAAGATGTTCGTTTTCGACTTGTCGTGGAACGCACAGCTGTTGACATCGTCGGCCCCAAAGAACAGCCCAACATTCAAGGTCCTTCCTCTAAACAACTCATCGATGCACACACAAAGACTCAGCCATTGAAGGACACAAAACCCGCTGATAAAATGAGACCTCTCAGAGAAGGACTCATAATCGAGAAATTACCTTTTCTCGACAATATGCAATCACAAAAGGAGGACAATAAAAACATTCTCAACTCAACAATTGAACCTGAGGCAATCAAGGCACCAGAACTGCCTCTTGACAGTCAAACTCCGGATCAAACCCTGGATTAATTTCGATCAAGTCATGAAACTGTTCTGAGCTTGAAGGCGAGCAGCCACAAGAAATTCTTGAACATTTTCAATCTGAACAGGGAGCTCTCGACCTGCTTCGACATCGCGATAGAGATCTGCCATACTCCATGCCGCACTGCGCTGATCCTCCTGGAACCGAGGGATGAGATGCAGGTGAAGATGGCGTGCGCCCTCACCAAAAGCGATGGCATAAACCCTGTCGCAACCAGTGAGGTACTGAATCAACCGTGATGCTTTTTGAACCACCTTGCCCCATTCACGTGCTTCCTCATCCACAAAATCGATCGGACCCGCAATATGACGACGGGCATCCAGCAAGCACCATCCCAGCAAAGGGGACGGATCGGGATGATGACGCAGCAGCCATAGAGGATTACGCCAAATTTCCACCTCGGAAAGACGGTCTACATCGGAGTGAAGTGCACAAATAGCGCAGCCTTCCATGCAAACAGGTAAATCACGAGAAGCTGCTCGATCCGGATTGGATGCCATGCAGTCATGACTGAGATCCACTCATCATCCAATCCTCTGGACATGGGCGTCATGGCTAAATCGTTGCTGCGAACACCAGCGAGCCCACCCAGCGAGACTGACACCTCAAGAACAGGGCTGTGTGGTTGATCTCCAACCACCCCTAATGCTCAAGGCCCATCCATTCGGCTCCTAGCTGTTGTGCTGGATCATGAATCCACCGTCAACCAGCAGCATTGAGCCGGTGATAAAAGCTGCCTGATTGGACAGCAACCAGATCACCGCGTTGGCAACATCGCTCGTCGAAGCCATCCGACCCAGGGGGTGCAGCGCAGAGGCCCTCTC
>NZ_JAKUHK010000244.1:0-2978 GCF_023630655.1 Synechococcus sp. MU1655
GATTGCTGAGGTAGTGGGCATTGCCCAGTCCTCCACGCCCACCAAACGCCACGGTGAGGCGTTCTTCATGGGTGGTGAGATCCCCGAGCACGATGCCCGTACTCAGATGTCGGACCTCAGTGCCACAAGGCACCTTGATCACTAGGGGCGGACCTGACGCTCCAGTGCAGCGATTGGGGCCTCCCCGTCGCCCATCAATCCCCGCGAACAGACGCTTGTATTTGAAATCCAAAAGGGTTTGCAGGTTGGAATCGGCCTCCAACACCACATCCGCGCCCTGGCCTCCATCACCACCGGAGGGACCTCCCGCTGGGACATATTTTTCTCGACGGAAGGCCACGATGCCATCGCCACCACGGCCACCCCGCACGGATATGCGCGCTTGGTCGATGAACTGCACAGCAAGCCTCAGTTGGGGCCAATTCCCAACCCTAGGATCGAAGAGTACGAGGACAAGAGCTTGGCCGGGGTTCGCTTCGAAGCACTCAGCAAGAACTATCCCGGCCGTGGGGGGGGCGAGCCTGTAGAGGTCATTCGGGATCTCTCCCTGAGCATCGCTGACGGCGAATTTCTGGTGCTCGTTGGCCCTTCTGGCTGCGGCAAAAGCACGCTTCTTCGACTGATGGCAGGCCTGGAATCCCCCAGCTCTGGAGAGATCCTGGTGGGGAACCAACCCGTGTCTGGACTGAGGCCAGCGAAGCGCAATGTCGCGATGGTGTTTCAAAGCTATGCGCTCTATCCCCATCTGAGCGTTCGCGACAACTTGGCCTTCGGTCTTAGGAGAAGCCAGCAGCGCACGCGTTTGCAGCAGCTCCAGGACCAACTTCACCGCAACACACGCCGTCTCCCCGCGGCTCTAAGAATTCCCTCGCAACGAGAGCAGCAGCTCGAGAAACGCATCCAGGATGTGGCTCAATCTCTTGAATTGGATCAACTCCTCGATCGCCGCCCCAAAGAACTCTCTGGTGGACAAAAACAACGGGTAGCCCTGGGCCGGGCCATGGCCCGCAAACCAGAGGTCTTTCTCATGGATGAGCCGCTGAGCAATCTCGACGCAAAATTGCGCGGAAGCACTCGCGCGCGGATCGTTGACCTTCAGCGGCAACTCGGGACCACCACCCTTTATGTCACCCATGACCAGGTGGAAGCGATGACCATGGGCCACCGGATCGCCGTGCTCAATCAGGGACACCTCCAGCAACTGGGCACTCCGATGGAGCTGTACCGCTGGCCATCCAATCTGTTTGTGGCCCAATTCATTGGCAGCCCACCGATGAATGTGCTGCCCGTGCATGTTGGACCTGGCGCCACGTTGATGCTTCAGGACAAACGCCTCAACGTGGAGGGTCCCACTAGGGCCTTGCTGGAGACCCTTGAAGGTCAACAGATCAGCGGAGGGATCCGTCCGGAGCAGCTTCATGTTGCACCCGCAACCAACCGAAACCTCGCAGCGGAAGTGAGTCACAGTGAGGTTTTAGGGAACGAACAACTGCTCACCTGCCGCCTACTAGACGGGGACCATTTAGTACAGGTGAGAGCCGATCCAAGCCTCAACGTTTCGATTGGAGGATCGATTCATCTAGAAGCCGATCCAGATGGCTGGCGGTTATTCGATGAGGCTGGGGACGCCATTGCTTTACCAGAGCCCCCACCAGCCGATACCGATGAACCTCAACTCCCCCTGCTGAGCTGAACACAGCGATCAGCGCACCCAAACAACGCTGCAACCTGGACCACCATCTCCCTGATCGGCATCACCAACTCGTTCCACATAGGGAAGGGAATCAAGCCACTGACGCAAGCCGCGCTTGAGGCGACCAGTTCCGATCCCGTGGATGACCCAAACCGGACCATTCGCTCCACGAAGCAGCTCTTCCACAGCCGCTTCCGCTTCATGCACTCTCTGGCCGCGAACATCCACCGTGTTCCGAGCCGTACGCACCTGGGAGCCACCCACTCCTCGCCGCGCTTTCACCTGAACCACAGGCTTTTCAGAGGGTGCAGCTCGGCGGCCATCCAAGCTTTCCACCGACTGAAGGTCCACCATGCTGCGCATCACGCCACAACGGACACTCAGCTGCTGACCATCGTCTGATACCTCCAGCACCTCGGCCGCTTTGTCGAGGGCAAGCAAGCGAATGCGTTCTCCCACAGAGGGCCGCCATTCCGGATGAAGGCGACGCTCAGGAGCGGAGCGATGCTTGGATTCCAGTTTGCGCAGGCGCTGACCTGCACGGCGAGCGGTTTCACCATCGGCCTTCTGATCCCGCAATCTGCGAATCAGATGGCGCACTTCTTTTTGCCCATCTCGAATCGAGCTCTCCAAACGCTGACGTCCCAACTCCTGCTGCTGAGCGGAGTTTTTGCGTTGCTGCTCCCACCGCTGAAGGAGCTCCTCATGCAGCAATTCAGTCCGAGCCAAGAGTGCAGCCGCATCTTCAGCTGCAGCCTGTTGGCGTTGCCGCTGCTCCTCTAAGCCACGGATCACAGCGTTGACATCGCCATCGCCACTGGGCTTAAGCAGTTGCCTGGCTTGTTCGATCACGCCGCTGTCAAATCCAAGACGTGTCGCAATCGCCAACGCATTGCTGCGTCCTGGAATCCCCCAAAGCAGCTGATAGGTCGGCGACAGGGAGTCGCTATCAAAGGAGACGGAGGCGTTTTCAAAGCGTGAATCGCTGTACTTGAGTGCTTTGAGCTCCCCAAAGTGGGTTGTAGCGATCGTGAGTCGGGCGCAATCGGCCAATTTGCGCAGCAAAGAAATCGCCAAGGCCGTGCCTTCACTGGGATCTGTGCCAGCGCCCACCTCATCGAGCAGCACTAACGCCGGCGACGATCCAGAGGCAATGGATTGAAGGATGCTGCCGATTCTTTTCACATGACCACTAAACGTGGACAAACTCTGCTGAAGCGATTGTTCGTCGCCGATGTCTGCAAGAACCTGCGCGCACCAAGGGAGTGAGGGACTGCCGTTGCAG
>NZ_JAKUHK010000245.1:0-2942 GCF_023630655.1 Synechococcus sp. MU1655
CACTTGCTGGTTGACGCCCAAGCAATTTGTCGACAAGGTCACGGAGAGTCATCAGCTCAGAAGATCTTCGTTTGCATCAAGCGGCGCACTGTGGCCCGTAGGCCCGAACGCTCCTTGGAAGGATCCAGCAATGGAATGTCTTCGCCTTGAAGACGGCCAGCGATATTGCCGTAGGCCTTGGCTGCTGGTGATTTTGTTCCATTCAAGGTAAGAGGTTCGCCCCGATTAGTGCTCACGATCACCTGCTCATCTTCCAGCACTAGTCCGAGCAAGGGGAGGGCCAAGATGTCGGTGACGTCATCCACAGCGAGCATCTCTTGATTGGCCATCATTTTCGGCCTGACTCGGTTGAGGACGAGCTGGACTGGTGTCACCCCGTGGGTGTTGAGCAATCCGATCACGCGATCTGCATCTCGTACTGCCGACACTTCAGGTGTGGTGATCACAATGGCTTCCCGGGCAGCTGCAACGGCGTTTTTGAAGCCGTCTTCAATGCCTGCGGGGCAGTCGATCAGCACGTAATCAAATCGTTTTTCCAGCATGGAGGCAATGGCCTGCATGTCTTCCGGTTTGAGCCACTCGAGCATTCGAGGGTTGCCAGCCGGTAGCAACGCCAGATTGGGGACTTGCTTGTGCTTTACGAGGGCCTGGTCCAAGCGACAGGTCTCGGCTAAAACCTCCTGCGCTGTGTAGACAATGCGATTCTCGAGTCCAAGCAACAGATCAAGGTTGCGCAAACCGAAGTCAGCATCCAGAACTACAGTGCTGGACCCAAGCTGGGCAAGGGCAATCCCCAAGTTGGCCGTCAGGGTGGTCTTCCCAACGCCCCCCTTGCCGGAGCAGATCAAGATCGTTCGCGAATTTGACGTCACGTTGTCGCGGTTGATGTGGCTAGGTTAAGTGTTAGTGCCCTTGTTTGTTCGAATCAGCTGAAAGCTTCTGCATCAGTAAGTCACTGCGGGGATCAGCAGGTTCGATTGCAATCTCTCCATCCACAATCCGCGCTTCCTCCGCTAGTCCAGGTTGAGGTTTTTCCTCTGGTCCTCTAGCGACTAGATCTGCGATTCGTAGCTGAAGCGGTCGGAGCTGTAATGCCGTAATGCGGGCATTTAATTCACCCTGAACCCCCGCGTGGGCGCATCCACGGAGGCGTCCCCAGACCAGGACGTTCCCTCCTGCACTGATTTGAGCGCCTGGATTGACATCGCCAATGAGCAAAACGTGATGGCGTGCTTTGAGATGGTCACCCGATCGCAGGGTCGCTCGATGGATTAACAGGGCTGGAGCCTGCTGGTCTTCGCGACTTTCAGGATGTGGATCAGCGAGCTGCGGCGACATGAGCTGAGCTGGAATGCCAAGCGCATTGGCGCTGACCACAGTGTGTGGATTGCAGCTTTTGATCGACAGCAATCGACATTGACGGTCCTCAAGTTGAGCTTGCAAGGCAGAGAGCACTCGGCAATTCAGCAACCACTCCCCGCTATCCAATTCAAGATCCTTGCCCTCAAGACCATTGAGTTGGTCCGCCAAGGTGTCCTGCCAAGGGATGTGCCGGTTGGTGGGCAAAACCAGGCGATGGCATGCAGCTTGAGAGGTCTCTTGGGTCAAAGCCACCGACGTGATCAAGGGTGGAGGCTGACGTTAGAGGTGCGCCAGGTATTGGCCCACCTTTCGTTTCAGTTCCTGACTGATCTGTTTTGGATAGATCAGCCAGCTGGTGCTGGCCGGTTTGCTCAGGCTTCTAACGAGTTCTGAGCATTGCTCAAGCGCTTGAAGTTGCTGGCCATTCCAAAGTCTTAGGCCCCCGCGATATGGGTGATAACCATGCAATTGTTGATGCCGTAGTCCGCAGCACAAACTCGGATCTAAACCTTCCGCTTCAGCTAATCCCCTGGCTAGGGCCAAGCATTCGAGCTGTTTCTCTTTTGAAAGACTGTCTACATCGAGGGCTTTCAGGAGTCGTCGGTTGAGAAACCGATCACACAGCTCAGCGAGTGGGCGAGGAGCTTCCTCTCTCCAGCGCAACAAGTGATAGCCAGTTCGCAGGTCATCGTTAGCAAGGTAGGACTCCAGGTCGAGCTCATGGGCAGACCAAAGCCAGCGCTGCATCGTTGAATCTGTCCAGACATCATCGGGACCAAGCTCACGGGCTAGACGGATCATTTGTTCCAGCAGCCAATTGCAGACCACATTGAGGCGGTGGTTGTAAACACTGCGGTACATCAGGTTTCGCACCACGAGGTAGTGCTCGACGGCCATTAGACCCTTGGGATGAATCGCGAGTTCCCCATCTGGCGCCAGGGTGAGTGCAGCCAGGATTCTCTCTAAATCAAGCTGGCCATAGCTCGTCCCTGTGCTGTAGCTATCGCGCAGCAAGTAATCGAGTCTGTCGCAGTCGAGTTGGCTGCTCACAAGGTCCTTAATCACCCTGCGTTCTGTGCTGCCGTGCTCTAGAAGTGCGGCCACGGCCTCTGAGCTTCCCGGTTGGAATCCTTCGAGTGGCTCCTGGATCGCCGGGTGCTCTCGAACAATGCGTGCGGACCAATGTTCATGGTGGGTGCCAAACATTTCCTCGCCGGTGTGGCTCAGGGGCGCATGACCCAAGTCATGGAGCAGGGCTGCTGCATAAAGCACGCCACGATGACGTTCCAGTGATGGATCCATGGCCAACAAGCCCTGAAAGGCCTGTCGTGCGATGTGGAACACGCCAAGAGAGTGGGTGAACCGGCTCGATTCAGCGCCGTGGAAGGTTAAAAATGCAGGCCCGAGCTGGCGAATGCGCCGCAGCCTCTGAAAGGGAGCTGCGTCAACGAGCTCGAGCACCAGCGCTTCTGCTGGGTCGTCTGTATTGAGCGCGATGCCGCCATGAAGAGGGTCGTGATAAGTGCGGCTACTCATGCCGTTGCTGCGATCTCCTCTTCATGGCTGAGCTCAGTTGTTGG
>NZ_JAKUHK010000246.1:0-2920 GCF_023630655.1 Synechococcus sp. MU1655
CTCGATTTGAAAAGTCGGCTCCGATCAATACCTGCTTGGCGTAATCCATGGCGGCAAATGCCGGCTGCATTGGCAGCGCCAGCGTGACCCAAAGAACCATCAGCGCAGCTAAGAAGCGCAATCGCATCGGGAGTGAGACAACTGTTGTTCAGACTAGGACTTTTAGATCCGTTTGTTCTTTTCCCGTTGAATTGCCTGCTCCAAGCTGTTCAGGCGATCGTCTCTGGCACCCCAAAGTTCAATGAAGACTGGCGGATTGTTGATTGGCATCACTGAGAATCGTTTTTCCCTGTAAATTTGTTTGAAAATGGCATCCACTTCATCGCGATAAGGAAGGTCAATGGGGCGAATTCCATCATTTTCCATGGCAATGGGCCATTGATTTGTAATCGGTAAAAAAATCAGTAGATCAAGTTTCTGGAGAGAGTCCCTTACTCTTTCTGCTAGTGATTCGACAAATTCGTCATTAATGTCAGTGGTTTTATGATTGGCGGTATATTGTGAATAAGCGATGTAATCAACTGGGCAGCGATCGAAAATAACGCAATCACTATCGTCCTGGTAGTTCATCAATCGACTGATGTTGTAGTACATCTGAATCCCGTTATGTAGTCTTGTGCTTTCTTGGCGAAAGCGAATGTCATAGCCCTCTTGATGCAATGCTCGATAGGGCTCTTCTTCGCGAATGTAGTGATCATGGCGCTTGATCCAGTCGCGTACGAATGTGCTTTTCCCTTGTGAATGAGTGCCGCTAACTGCGATGCGCATACAACGATTCAATCTTTAAGGTTTATAGCCATTCAGTTTCGCTTTTGAACTCTGCTCATCAGGGGGGAATGGTTGAGAACATGTTGTTACGCCCTCCCTTGTGGTCTAACTCTCAAGTGCAAGGAGCTCAGGCAGAGCTCTATGTCAAAGAGGTCTTGCTGCGTCATGGATGGCGCTTGTTGGAACACAACTGGAGCTGTCGGTATGGAGAAATTGATCTGCTCTTCACGAAACAGTCTTTTCCCGCGAGTCGAATCCTGGTGGTTGAGGTAAAGGCTCGTCGCCGTTCAGGGTTGGATGGTTGGGGTGTTGCTGCGTTTCATCAAGCCAAGCGAAAGCGTTTGGCCCGCACTGTGGACTGCTGGCGAGCAGCCAACGCTTGGAGTGAGGCAAGTTGTTTTGAAGTTGTGTTGGCGCTCGTGGTCCTTCCAGTGCACAGGCATGGCTTGCGCTGGATCCCTATCGACGTGCTTGATGGCATGAGTCGGAGATCACACGGCTGATTCAGTGAGCAGGCCTTGGATGACTGCAAGCGCAGCCCTTTGTCCCCGGCGTGGGTTGTTAATCACAAGCTTCGAGAACGATCGCAGTGGGCGGATAAAGGTTCGTTCACCAGGAATCATGTGCATCAACATGTGTTGGATGATCTGCATTGGGTGTCGTCCACGCTCTTGTTGATCTCGTCGGAGCCGTCGAATCATGCGCAGCAGTAAGGGTGCTTCGAGATAGAACAGCGCCGTGATCGAGCCATCGACCAGCAGGTCTTGCGGTCCATAGGCACCTTCAAGCAAGACAAGTTGATAGCGCTGATTGAGGGGTTTGCGACCCACGTCACGCGTGTGCATGTCGTAGGTACGCAAGCTGCTTGCCGTGTGTTGCGTGATCTGATCCAGCTCAGCTCGCAACGCATCGATCTCAATCGCCTCCGCTGTGTCAAATCCGAAGCGTGGGTGAGGTTGTCCACGCTGTTTGTAGTAGTTGTCGCAGCAGATCACGAGCACTTCAATCTCGATCGCGCCGAGGGCTTCTGCCAGGGCCAGGGTGAACCTAGTTTTCCCAACTGCGGAGGGGCCAGTGATGCAAACCACAGGAACCTTTGCCATCACGCTGTTGCCCCAGTCGTTCAATCCTGCATAGGGCACAGTGAATCAACGCTGTGAATGTCATGACTTTTTCAGGGCACACGGCCCGCAAGCGTTTTGGCCAGCACTGGCTGATCAATGAGCGAGTGCTGGATCGAATCGTTGAGGCCGCCGAACTTCAGGACGGGGATCGCGTGCTGGAGGTGGGGCCTGGTCGCGGGGCTCTCACCGAACGTCTCTTGGCCTCAGCGGCAGCGGCCATCCATGCGGTGGAGCTTGACCGTGACCTCGTCGCTGGGCTTCAGCAGACCTTTGCAAGCCATCCCAAGTTTTCCCTGCAGCAGGGCGACGTGTTGTCCGTTCCCTTGGAACTGTCCGGTGGGGTACCCGCCAACAAAGTTGTGGCCAATATTCCTTACAACATCACAGGACCCTTGCTGGATCGTTTGATCGGTCGTCTCGACCGCCCTGTTGATCCTTCCTATCAACGACTGGTTTTGCTGGTTCAGCATGAGGTCGCTCAACGCATTCGGGCTCGCCCAGGGCACAGCAATTTCAGTGCTTTGAGTGTGCGCATGCAGTTGTTGGGACGGTGCAGCCACGTATGCCCTGTGCCTCCACGCTGCTTTCAACCACCCCCCAAAGTGCAGTCGGAGGTGATCTGCATCGACCCTTTCCCTGCTGAGCTGCGTCCTACTGCTGCCTTGGCCCGAGGGGTGGAACGTCTGCTGAAGATGGCCTTCTTAAGTCGCCGCAAAATGCTGCGCAACACCCTGGCTCCTGTCTGCTCACCAGACCACTTGCAATCCTTGGCAGGAGCGGCAGGCATCAGCCTTCAGCAACGACCTCAGGACGTGGCACCAGACGCCTGGGTTGCCCTTGCGAAGGGTTTGAATCAAGTCGACTCTGCTGCTTGATCGGATGACCGCCACCGTTCGCGTCACCGCTCCCGCCAAAATCAATCTCCATCTAGAGGTGCTCGGTCAGCGATCCGATGGGTTTCACGAATTGGCGATGGTGATGCAAAGCATCGACCTCGCTGATCAGCTGGACTGTTCCAACAGCGCTGA
>NZ_JAKUHK010000247.1:0-2914 GCF_023630655.1 Synechococcus sp. MU1655
GGAGTGTTCAACAGCGCCTATTTCGAACACAGCTACCTCGCCCAGCAGATGGGAGTCACGCTCGTGGAAGGCAGAGACTTGATCTGCGAGAACGGACATGTATGGATGCGTAGCACAGAGGGATTGCAGCGAATTGATGTGATCTATCGACGGATTGACGATGACTTTCTCGATCCCAATGTGTTCCGCAGAGATTCCATCCTTGGAGTGCCTGGCCTCATGGACGCGATGCGCAAGGGCAACATTGCTATCGCCAATGCACCAGGAACAGGCGTTGCCGACGACAAGCTCATTTACGCCTACGTCCCCAAGATGATTCGCTACTACCTCGGGCAGGAACCCATCATCGAAAACGTGCCCACCTATCTCTGCTCCAGGCCAGATGACATGACCTTCGTGCTGGAACACCTCGGATCACTCGTGGTGAAGTCGGTAGCTGAAGCAGGGGGCTACGGAATGTTGATCGGTCCCCACGCCTCAACAAGCGAAATCGAGGCCTTTGCCGAGAAGATCAAGGCTCATCCTCGAAATTTCATCGCACAGCCCACATTGCAGCTCTCCACAGTTCCATCAATCAGTGAGGGTGAGCTCTATCCGTGTCATGTGGACTTACGTCCTTATGTTCTGCGTGGAAAAAGTACCTGGGTCAGTCCAGGTGGACTCACCCGCGTCGCCTTAAGACGTGGCTCTTTAGTAGTGAATTCCTCCCAAGGCGGCGGTTGCAAAGACACCTGGGTGGTGAGTGATAGACAAGCACCGATTGAACATCTGGAGGCCATGCCGTGTTGAGCCGCGTCGCGGACTCCCTCTATTGGATCAACCGTTTTATAGAGCGCGCCGAAAACATCTCTCGCTTTCTCGAGGTGAGCAATGCGATGGCTTTAGACAATCCCAGCGGCAACGGTGAACCCTGGTTGCCCTTAATCGATGCGAATGGTGATCGCCAGCACTTTGATCAAAGCTATCCGCGTCGATCATCAAAAGATGTCAGAGATTTTTTGCTCCTAGACCTTGACAACCCCAACAGCATTGTGAGCTGTATCTCGAATGCACGCGAGAACGCCCGCCAAATCCGTGATGTGATCTCTACTGAGATGTGGGAACACATCAATGATCTCTTTTGGAGTCTTCAGAACGGAGAAGTTCTATGGAGGGAACCAGACCAAGAGCAACTTCGAACGATTCGTCGCGGTTGCCAACTGTTCTATGGCATCACTGACGTCACACTCAGCCGCGATCAAGCCTGGTTATTTAGCCGTCTAGGCCGGCTGATTGAAAGAGCCGATAAAACCTCCCGAATCGTTGATGTGAAGTACTTTCTGCTGTTACCAGTCCCAAGCGCAGTGGGGGGTGTGCTGGATGAGCTGCAATGGATTGCTCTTCTCCGTACCGCTGGGGCCTATCAGATGTATCGGCAGAGCGTCCAACAAGCAATCAGTCCCATTTCAGTGGCACGTTTTCTTCTGCTGGATCCGATTTTTCCCAGATCCGTACGGTTTTGCTTGCAAGAGATCAATGACACCCTCCAGCGAATTCAACACAAGCCCATTCCAGGCTCACCTGACGACCTCGAATGCCTGAGCGGTCAGCTCGTGGCTAAGTGGAGTTACGTCCGCATTGAGTCTCTAATCGACCGTGGCTTGCATGAAGTGATTGATCAACTGCAGACCGATCTCAATCAACTGCATGGTCTCATTCAGAAAAGCTATTTCCCCACCGCCGATCTCACACCGCAGGTCCTCTCAACTATTTCGACAGACCCATCATGCTCGTTGAGCTGACCCACACCCTTGCTTATCAATACGACGCACCCATCAGTCTTGGAGCACACCGCCTGTGCCTCCAACCCAGAGGTCACGGTCATCAGCGGCTCCTTGAGCACGCGCTGATCGTGTCTCCAGAACCAAGCCATCAGCATGCTCTCGTAGCAGCCAGTGGAGATGAGATTCAACGGATCTGCTTTCAAGGCACAACGAGTCATTTGTGCATCGAGGCTCACAGCAGAGTGGAAACTCAAGCTGCAAGGCCACTTGAAGAATGCTTCAACCCACTGAATCCTCAGCTCCCCTACCCCCGCGGACATCTCAATCGTGATCTACACGGTGCGCTGGAAGGATGGTTACCAAACGGTCAGCACGATCCCTCAGCCATAGCCCTAGCCCAAGATGCCTTGATGGGAGGGAGCCAACAAACCTTGCCGTTTTTGCGCGAACTGATGGCGACCATTCAAGACCGGGTGAAATACACCAAGCGACATTTAGGTCGAGCCTGGCCAGCCAGCCGAACCCTGAGAGAGAGGGTGGGTTCTTGCCGAGATTTAGCCATGTTGATGGTGGAATGTTGTAGGAGCGTTGGTCTGCCTGCACGGTTCACAAGCGGGTATCAACTCACCGATCCTGCCCCTACTGACTATGACCTTCATGCCTGGGCCGAGATCTATCTTCCTGGAGCAGGATGGCGTGGTTTTGACCCCAGCGCTGGATGCGAAATCAGCGAACGTTACATCGTGCTAGCCAGCTCCTCAAATCCAGACCTAACCGCTGCAGTTTCAGGCGATTTCAAAGGTCCACCCAACACCATCAGCAAGCTCAACTGGACGATCAAGGCACAGGTCTTAAGTTGGCCGCCCGAGAGCATGGCTCAAGAGACAACTGACGCTGCCTGAAGGACAGGTGCAAGACCATGCAAAAGCGGACGCGCTGCTGCTTTTGAAGTGACTTGATAGAGCTTTGGGATCTTCAGGCTGTTGTAAACACGGAACTCTCTGTCTAGACATACATTGGAATTTCGCTTGGCCTGATTAAGAACAACAGATCCATCGAGATCAGACAAAGAGCGATGAAATGTTCCTCTTGGAATATTGAGAATGTCACCTCCACTGTCCAAACGAACGATATGAAAAGGATGCTCCCAA
>NZ_JAKUHK010000248.1:0-2878 GCF_023630655.1 Synechococcus sp. MU1655
TTCTTTCTCTGATTTCAAGCATATAGCGATCAATAAGAGCATGACCGATGCCCATAACAAGTGGATCTAGATACAATACAGATAACATTAAACCAATTGAACGAACAACTAAAACCCGGCCCAAAGATGGCTCTCATTGAAGACCAGAACTCAGAAACCTTGACGAAAACAGGGCACCAGAACAGATCGAAAGGATTAAGCAGTACAGCAAAGATTAATGTTGACATCCTCAAGTTGACTTGACAGAAGAAACTGAAACCAACTGAGTCATTCTCTAAATGAAGACTTAACCGAATGCTATTTAGCCTATTGTTAGTCAGCCCTGCTAAATCCTGGGATCTCAACAAAAACCCGCTCGAGGCGGGGCATGATGATTTCACCAGGAAGCCTAAGACCATGGAGGACAGACCGAAAGATAGACAACACCCAAAAGGGGCACAGGAAGCTGCCTGCACTGAATATCACAACTAAGAGATTTATTTACAGGGGAAAGCCAGTACGTTTCCTTTCCATGCACTTTTCCCAGTGGGCTTGTAAAGGGGAAGATATGTGAGCACCACCTTGGGATTCTTGGCCGCCTTAAAGTTTTTATAACCCTTTTCTTTCGCAAGATTGTTCCACAAAGCATAGGCTTCTTTGACAGCTTTGTGAGGTTTATTAGAGACGGCTCCACGATTAAGAATTTTACTGGCACAAGCCGAAGGATTGGTCACTTTTTGGATGGATTGAGCATTTGCAAATGTTGTACTTGTAATCACACAAACAGATGTCACGGCAACAGCAATTCCGCTTAGCTTTGGCGTTTTCATGGATTTAGGGGGTGGTGGAAGCTTTCGCCTCCGGTGAACTCACCATCTCCGAATTCAGCAGTTCACTCGATAACCTGGCTCAACAGTGGCTGTGATTTCGCTCACAGGGTTCCTGTAGCTGGCTGCATTGGGCAGTTCTAGCTTTACTGGCAAGTCAGTAGGTCATAAAAAACCCCGCACCTGCGGGGGTTAGCGTTGCAACTAATTCAGCTAATGCTCAGCTTGCACGTGAAGCAAGCTTGGCTGGTGACAGATGAGCAGACTTGTAATCGATGCCCTCTGAATGGGCAGAAAAACTCCGCTGAGCATCATGAAGGCGTTGTGACTTCAGCTCTTTTTCTTTGATCAGAAGGAGGGTATTCATGGGAACGAACGACAGCGCCTCAAACCCCGTTGCTTGCTTGAGATCGAACTGCGTCCCTTTTGGGGGACCAACGTCTTTTAACAATACGGCAAGTTCTTGTATCGCAGAGAGTAGGAACCGAATCAGGGCTGGCGAAACAACCGAACTCAATCCCAATCAGAGCTCCGATCGAGGGCCAGACCGGCCGGGAAGTCGACAAGAACTGGATCAGGAACCATGGCTGAGATCCGCGGCAATGGTCCGATCACTTGGGCGTCTACCGGAAACATTGGAAGCGGAACCAGAGCAATTAACAGCCGCATCGCTTGATCAAGGATGGGACTGATGCAATCAGCTGGAATGAGGTGATCGGCATGAACTGACGGCTTCAAGTTCAATCAAACCATCGCCCGCCTTAACTGATATGAACAACATCTCATTGCCCCTTGAGATCCCAAACGGAAATGAGGACACAGTTCTCAAGTAATCGACGTTTGATCTATCGGTTGTGTGACCAAGGGATCACGCCAAAGAGCCCGATAAAGAGCCCACTGCGCGAGAACAGATAATCGTTTTTTCAATGCACTGAATAACACTGCTTAGAGGTCGGGGCACCGTAGCTTCGAGACCAAATGTGTACACGGCAACCACAAAGCAATCAGAATTAACGAGCAAGAAAGATCTTCCTAGCAAACGCTATATATAGGGGCCGAAGGTATCAAGAAGGCACTTAATATGGTGCATAAAAGGGGCGAAAACAAGAATAAGCGCAGTGCCGAAAGATCTCGGCTTGGCCGCTTCCGACACTTGCCTGCTGAACGTTTGTCCCATCGATGAACAAGCTCGGGGGCGCCTAAACAAGCCAGCCTGATCTAGTCGCAGGTGGTTTTGGTGCAGCTCCGCGGTGAGGGCCAAAGCCCCGAAAAGCATCTAGACCGCCAGCCATAGCGCGATGCATCGATGTCGCATCAGTCGTGCTCTACAACCGAGCTTGAGCACACCATTCCCACTATTGGTGGTTTTGCCATGGAAGGCAATGCGCGATTTGACCGATGGCAAGAAGCGTTCAACGGATAGAAAATGTGTGCATCGAGATCGGAGGAGCTAATGACAGTCGACACTCCACCAGCGCAGATCGCAGAAGCAGACTGACTTTCTGGCCCCTGCTCCAACAGTCTCAACAATGACCTGGGTTGGTCGATTGGTAGGTACACATCAGATACGTCACGCCATCGACGCTCCGCTTGCACCGCCCTAGGTGCCCTAGGAGAAACAGACCCAACACCTAGAGCAAATGGCCCCAGGACGCCTCTAGCCAGATGCTTCGACCCCTCATCTTTTCCGTAGTGATGGGTTGATCCATGCATAAACGAGCGAGTTAGGCCGTCTTTCCACTCGGAAGGGCGGCCTTCCTCTTGGTTTGTTGCGCTGGGGCTCTGTCTCGTTGTTGGAGTGGAGCTCTTACCCTCTTCATCAGGGTGTGATGCTCAACGCCGAGTGGATTGAAGGCAACTATCTGCTCTGGATCCACGCGCTGAAAAGGTCTAGTGGGAAGGAGAACGACACAATCAATATTGGTGCCAGGACACCTCCTGCAGAGGCTTGCTGACCATCGAAGAGCAGTTTGCCGCAAGACCTCAAACCCTCAATGCGCCGGACCCTCAGTTCACTGGTATGCCTTGACTCGCTAAACGGGGCAGCAATCAATTCCCACAGCCGTTTCTTC
>NZ_JAKUHK010000249.1:0-2835 GCF_023630655.1 Synechococcus sp. MU1655
TGGCCCTTGGTAATCACGGCATCACCATCCATCGTCAAGACTGCGCCAATCTGGAGGCGATCCCGACGGAACGTCGTTTGCCTGTGCGTTGGAACCCATCGCTGCAAGAGGCAGGTTCTCGCTTCCCTGCTCACTTGCGCATTGAGGTGATTGATCGGGTTGGGATTTTGAAGGACATTTTGATGCGTTTGTCTGATGGTTCGATCAATGTCAGTGATGCTCAGGTGAGAACGGCCTATGGCAAGCCGGCCCGGATCGATTTGATGGTGGAACTGGGAAGCGCCGCGCAGTTGCAGCGCACCATGGACCAGATCCGCTCGATGGCAGATGTGATCGACATCGCGCGTACTGGTCAGAGTTGAGTAACCCGCTGTTGGCCTTGCCGTTCGAACCCTCAATCGAGGGTTTGGGTGGGTCGTATTGGGATGTGGTGGAGGCGGCGGTTTTCCCGCGAACGCAGTTGCGCTTTCGCAACGACGCACTGTTGCGCAAGCTGGGGGTGGAGCCGGACAGTGTGTCGGATCAAGATTTCGAGAGGGCCTATGGCCGTTTTGAAGAGCGCGTTCCCTTGCTCGCTCTTCGTTATCACGGCTACCAGTTCGGCACCTACAACCCCCAGCTTGGAGATGGCCGCGGCTTTCTCTATGGCCAACTGCGCGATCGAACCGGCCGGCTTCAAGACCTTGGTAGCAAGGGGAGTGGCACCACCCCTTGGAGTCGTGGTGGGGATGGACGCCTCACCTTGAAAGGAGGGGTGCGCGAAGTGATCGCCTCCGAGGCGTTGCATCGTCTTGGTGTGACCACGAGCCGCACGTTGTCGTTGATCGAGACGGGTGAGGACCTGTGGCGTGGGGATGAACCCTCGCCGACGCGAAGTGCGGTGATGGTTCGGATGGCACGCACTCATCTGCGTTTCGGTAGCTGTGAAAGGCTGCTGTATTTGCGGGACCCCCAAGGTTTGGAGCGCTTACTGCGCCATGTGGTAGCTGTCTACTACCCCGATGTTGCAGCGGCCCATCCTGCTCCTGATGGAGATCGCCTGGCCTTGGAGCATCAGCTTCTCGCCTTCTATGGCGAGCTGGTGGAGCGGGTGGCTCGTTTGGCAGCTGAGTGGATGGCAGCAGGTTTTGTTCATGGCGTGCTCAACACCGACAACATGTCGCTGGCTGGTGAAAGCTTTGACTACGGACCGTTTGCCTTTTTAGATCGCTGGGATCCAAGTTTTACGGCGGCTTATTTCGATCAGACCGGGCTGTATTCCTATGGGCGTCAGCCAGCTATTTGCCGAAAGAATTTGCAGCTTCTTCAAAACCCTTTGGCGATGTTGCTGCCTCGGCCGCCGATGGAACAATTGCTTGAGCGGTATGCAAGCAGTTATCAAAATTACTATCGCTTGTGCTTGTTGAGGCGGTTGGGATTGGCGCCCAATCCTGATGAGGACAGTGATGATCGCTTGGTGAGCGCAACCCTGGAATTAATCGCGAGCTGGCCCGTTGGTTATGGAGACTTTTTTGCTGGTCTCGCTTCGGTGGTTCAATCCTCTGGTTTGCCCCAGGAGCCTGAGGGCTTGCCCGTGGTGTTGAACAATCTTCCAGAACCTCCCAGGGAGGTGTGGCAAAACTGGCGTGATGCCTGGTGGTGGCAAACCCAGGCCATCGAGCCCTCTGGAGCATCTGAGCTGGAGGCTTCAGTTTCTGAGGGCTTGAGGCGTTGGAATTTGAGCCAAACACCCACACGCCCCTTGATTGAATCGCTTTGGGAGACCATCGATCAAGGGGACGATTGGCGGCCGCTTAAGGAATGGCTTTCATCAGTCATGAATGACTGAGAATGCATTGAACGGGGTTACTTTCGTCCACGCTCTCGACGTCGAGGGGCTGTGGTCCTGGCTCTTTGGGGTTGCAGCCAGTTAAGGGTGAACCACCAGCTCAGTCCCCCAAATACTGTTCCGGTCAGGGTGGAGCCAAGCAAGAGACGGCTCATCACATCCCATCCCGCCGTGGCAAGCAGTTCTTGATTGAGATTGTTGAGCCCTGGCCAGCCAGCGCCTTCACCGAGGACCATTGCCCCTAACCGGTAGTTGAACCAAAACAGCGGTATGTAGGTGAATGGGTTGCTGATCCAGGTGCCTGCGGCGGCCAGCAAATGGTTGCCGCGCACAATGCTGGCCAAGCCAATTCCCAGCAGGGTTTGAAAGCCAAAGAAGGGGAAGCAGCCGCAAAACACGCCTGCGGCCAGCCCGCGCGCGCGTTGTCCAGGGGTTCCCTCCTGCTGCCAGATCCACTGCAGCCATCGGTTCAAGCGTCGCTGACATTTGTTCTGCAACCGCTTGATCAAAACTGCTTGCCGCCAGTGCGGCTGAGGAAGCTTCGGGATCGTAGGAAGGAGTGCGTGATGGCGGCAGGGATCTGGGTATGTCTGGGATTGGTCCAGATCAGGCGCTTTCGATCGCTGCGATCGCTACCGCAGTGGCACCGGGGCAGGGTGGCATCGCCGTGATTCGGGTGTCGGGTCCAAGTGCTGTAGGTGCTGTTGCTGCGATCACGGTGATTCCTAGTCAACAGGTGTGGGAGAGCCACCGGGTGCTGTATGGACATGTTGTGGCTGCCGGCGGTGTGGAACGGCTCGATGAGGTGTTGGTGTTGGTGATGTTGGCGCCGCGCAGTTTTACCGGTGAAGACGTTGTCGAGATTCATTGTCATGGCGGGGTGATCGCCGTACAGCAGGTCTTGGCACGTGTCTTGGAGCAGCCAGGAGTGCGACGGGCCCTGCCCGGTGAATTCAGCCAACGCGCTGTCCTGAATGGCCGTCTTGACCTCACCCGGGCGGAAGCGA
>NZ_JAKUHK010000250.1:0-2785 GCF_023630655.1 Synechococcus sp. MU1655
CGGTCTCGCGACCGCCTGTGAAACTTACAACATCGTGGGATCTCTCCCCCAACCTCGTAAGCACCCGCTGAACACTTCAAGCTTTCGCTCTTTGCGTCCCTCGGCTGCGCCTCGGAGTGTGACTCCCTCGCGCAGTCCAAAAACATAACCCACAGCCCACCCTCATTGCAACCTTTCGGCGAAAGCAACCGTAGAGCTCAACCCTTCAGCAGAAGCTCTCCCCAAGGCGCCAAACGTTCCAGCTGCTTCTGAGAGCCAGCAGCCACCACAGGGAAGCCCATCTCTGAGAGATCCCAGCCTGGTTCCAAATGAGCCGGATGAGGGCCGAGCCAAATCAAGGGGCAGCCCAGTTCAGTGAGCACGAGCCAAGCTGCGGCTAAGTCCCAAATTTTGGGAGTGGCCTCGAGCGCACCAGCGGTTTGGCCCATCGCCACACTGACCAAATTGAGGCTTGCAACACCCAAAAGACGTATTTTCCCTGGAAAGGACTGGTGTGGCCTTTTCTGGAGAACTCGAATCGATCGACTGCAAAGCGATATACAAGAGCTTCCAGCCGCAACCCTGATATCGGGGGTCAACCGTTTTTGATTACGCCAAGCCCCTTGTCCTCGAATCGCGACGATCCTTTGGCGCAAGGAAGGGATATCGAGAAACGCCTCTGAAGGCTCACCATTCACGAATCTTGCAATCGAGATAGCCCAGTAAGGAATTCCAGCCGCGAAATTGGTGGTGCCATCCAACGGATCCACCACCCAGTACGCCTGGCTCGACGGACACTCCTGACTTCCCTCTTCACTGAGCACACCCTCACCAG
Organism: Synechococcus sp. MU1655; assembly: GCF_023630655.1. Lineage (NCBI taxonomy): Bacteria > Bacillati > Cyanobacteriota > Cyanophyceae > Synechococcales > Synechococcaceae > Synechococcus > Synechococcus sp. MU1655. The sequence goes on from NZ_JAKUHK010000250.1 coordinate 815, forward strand.
GGGCAATTTCGGCTAGTCCCTGAACAAAGGCAGCATCACTCCATCGATCACAGGCTGTGATCAAGCTTCCATCAGGTTTGACGTCGGACACGATGTGGCCAAAGTCATTGCGCTGACGTTCTGCAACTTGATCAAGTAAAAGATGCACTCGCTCGAGTTGCTGAGGAGTAAGCGGGTCAGGAGGCACCCTGCTCAGCTCTGAAACACAGGAACTGGTGCTTCGCAAGGAGGACGATTAGGTTGCGGCTCGATGGGGACATCAATATCTGCCTGCGATGGCTTTGTAGCAGGCAAATTGAGGGCTGGACATGCCAACACTTGATCAAGTCCGGTGCGACGGCGCAATTCAGCGATACTGACGTTGTAAGCGTTGATTGCATTGGCGTAACGGACCTGAGCTTCCGTTAAATCACGCTGAGTTTCCACAACCTCACGTTGTGTCGTTACACCAGCTTGAAATCGTAAACGAGCAATTCTCAACGACTCAGCAGCGGTTAGAACCTCACTAGTGGTGGTATGAATGTTCTGGGACGCTCTGCGAAGATTGAAGAAACTATCTTCAACTTCTGAACGAATGCTATCGCGCTCAGAAGCAAAATTGTATTTGCTCTCTTCGGCACGCTGCTTATTTTGACGGTATTGAGCGCGGGCACGCCCACCATCAAAAATGTTCCAGGTAGCGCTTAAACCAACGGCATTGTTGTAATTCCAGGTGTAATCATCAAGATCAACCGATCCCTGTTGATCTTGCTGACCCTGAATCCTAGATGTATCAAACCTATTAAAGATGCTCAGTACTGGCTGCACAGCAGCGAGAGCAGCATTGGCGTTGCTGTTGCTGATTGAGATATCCAGAATGAACTGATCTAACTCTTCCCTGAACGCATAGGCAGCGATGATGCTTTCTTGCAGTGATGGTTGCCAAGTGCCGAGCACGCGAGATGGATCCGCGGCTGTGGGGGTGACATCCTGTGGAAGATCCAGAAGTGAAGCTAATCCTCGGCGAGCACGGGATTGAGCAGCTAAACCATTGGTGAGCTGCAATCGGTCTCTCGAAAGCTGCGTTTGCGCTTCCAATACTTCGAGTTTGTTAGCGACTCCAGCTTGGTATCGAGCACGGGCGTCACTCAAACTCACAAGCGAAGCCCGAACCGACTGTTGACCGATGCGTACTTGTTCGTCCTGACGCTGGAGCTCAAAATAACTTGTTGAGGCCTGAAGCCTAAGATCTCTCAACGCGATGAGGTAAGCATCACTTGCTCTCTCAAAACTGTCGCGTGCTGACGCTATTTGAGGAACACGTGCAGGATCGATCAGATTCCACTGCACTTGGGCAGAAAAATTGGCCGACCAACGTCTTGTGTAAGTGTTTGGGTCACGTCCCGAAAATGGTTCTCCTGTCAGAGGATTTGGCTGATTAAATGTAGTGAGAAAATCAGGATTACTATATCGTTCACCCTCAAGATATTGCGGCAATCCATTCGCAGTCAGATTCACTGTGGGATACCAAAGCGCTATCGCAGCACGCAGTGAGGACTTGGCCTGTTCAACCTGACTTGCGGCAGCCTTCAAGCCGGGGTTGTTCACTTCAACTAAGCGCTCCACCTCTTGAAGCGTCAATGGTCGGAGTTCGCGGATCGTGACCTGAGAGGGAAGGTCGGGCAAGGCAAGGCTGTCAGGTGATGACAGCGCTTTCAAATCATCAGGGAGGGTGGTTGCCGCGGGTGGCAATACCGATGGATCGGCCTTGGGACGAGGCCCTTTGATGTCGATGGCATTCGGCAGAGTCGACTGATCCATCAAGAACGACTCGGAGGAGTCGGACACACCCTCAGCGTTCTGAGCAAGTGCAGGGGTCGCTGCAAAAACAGGTAGAAAACCTGCAACTAGAGCAATATGAGCAGCTGTCCGAAGCACAACAAAACTGGAACTGGTTTGAGTTTAAGTGCTTTTTTCGATGGAACCGAGTGC
>NZ_JAKUHK010000251.1:0-2775 GCF_023630655.1 Synechococcus sp. MU1655
AGTTCCAAACGTCGTACCCCTGTCCTTGCTCTAAGAGCCAGCAACCAAAGTTCCTGCTGCGGATCCCGGCGTGACAAATCACCACGATGGGCTTGCTGGTCGTCAGCCTTGTGGTCAGCTCGGAGAGCCAGAGATTGGATTCGCTCAGCGGTAAATGTTCCACCTGTCCGGGGAAGGGAGCGATGTCCACTTCGGAATGCTCACGAACATCCACGAGCTGAAGGGAGGTGCCGCTCGACAGCCACTCTTGAAGGCCTCTGGCGCTGATGGATTGGGGTGAAGAGGATGTCATGGGATTCATCATGAATAAAGATGAGGTCATACCCACGCCTGCTGCGTCATGAAGGCGCGTTCCTTCCTATTAGCTATCGCTGCAGCGGTGGTGTTGCTGCTAACCACCGCATTGGGCTTGTGGTGGGCGATGGCAGAGCAGAGTCCCCTCAAACTTGTCGGGCAACCCCTCGTGTTGCCACGAGCCGCTCGGTTTGTACCTAGAGACGCATCGCTCAGTTTGCATTGGCTCGCTGATCCTGTACGCATGCCTGCGTATGCCCAGGCGGTGGCACCCGTCTCACGCCGACGCCAAGCGCGTGACAGCACGCAGCAATTGCGGGATGGAGCCTTTGCCCTAGCGGGCTTGGATTTTGTGGGGGAACTCGCGGATTGGATCGGTCCCCAGGTCAGCCTGTCTTTGATTGCTCCGGTCTCCGATGCACCGGCGGGTTGGGTGCTTGCCCTCACCAGCCTTGATCAAGACGGTGCCAAGCGTTTTCTCCAACGCTTTTGGCAAACCCGCAGTTTGGCTGGAACCGATCTGCAAATCAGTCGCTATCGCGGTATTGGTGTGATCAGCGGCCGCGGAGCGCTGCTTGGTCGAGAGCCACAACCCATCGCTACCGCCTTGATCGACGATGACCTGCTTCTAATCGCCTCCAGCCGTGGTGTGCTGGAGCAGTCCCTGGATGTATCTCAGCTGGATGCTCTGCACCAACTTGGAGACGAAGCTCTTGTCGCGGATTTGCAGCAGCTCGGGCGTGGTGCGGCTCTGCTAACCGCCGATCCCGTTGCGATGGCGAGGTGGCTAGGGATGCCTCGCTCAATCTCTGATCACGATGACCTTGTTGGCCTAGTGGCAGCACTGGAACCCAAAGGGACGGCCCTCAATCTGGATGCTGTCTTGCGTTTTCAACAGCCGCTTGGGAGCTCAGGGAATGGGTTAACGCTGTCTCGGTCTTTGATGCGTTCAGCTGGTGGATCTGCCACTGCCTTGGCTGTGCTCTCGGATCCTGCCGGCCTCCTCAGCCCTCAGAGTGAGGACCCCGTCGCCCAATGGTTGGCGCCTGTTCTTGAGGAGACGCTTCAAACGCTTGGAACCGAGGGGGCTTCAGCCGTGGTGGGGTTGAATGCGGGCCCACTGCTTTGGAAGCAGGGAGACGAGGGTTGGCTGTTGGGAACATCCAGTGATCAGCCCGGTTTGGAGGCTGTGGATGCGGACCTCCAGTCCAAGGGGCTTGTGCGTTCGGCCCTCCCCTCTGAAGGCTCAGCTCTTGAGGTATGGACCCGGCTAGCCAGGCAGCGGAAGCGGGGTGAAGCCTCGCTCCAGGCCCAGCTTGCCGTGGCCTTAGAACGCGAATCCGGCCAAGACTGGTGGGGGCAAACATTGGATGCTCTGACAACGCGTCAGGATCATTCAGCCCTCGAGCCTCGTTTGGATCAACTAGAGGCCTTGCAGGACGAGGGGGTGGCCCCTCTGGCGCAACAGTTGGCATTGGCAACCGAGCCCAGCCGCGCTCAGCTTCAAAAGTGGCGGCCCTGGAGCTTGATTCAGTCGGTGGCTGGACGGCCCCTGCTCCCAGCGGTGCAGGAGCTTGCTTTGGCTGCTGGTGTCGACCAAGAAGAGGAGGGCGTTGATCAAGTCGGTTCCAACCGCTTGAGACTGAGGGCTCAGCTCCGGTTTGGTTGATCTGCTGCTGTTCCGTCACGGTATTGCTGAAGAGCGCCACCAAGGCGCGGATCATCCGGATCGTGGTCTGACGCCTTTGGGCCTTGAGCGCACGTTCAAGGTGTGTAGCCGTCTGCGCGATCTCGGATTGATCGCCGAGCGCTTGTACAGCAGTCCTTATCGTCGAGCGCGTGAAACAGCTGAGCTGGCGGTCAAAACTGGCATGGCTCCAAAGGTTGAGCTCATCAGTTGTCTTGCGCCTGGGGGGGATCCATGGCCCTTGGTTCGGCGCTTGCAAGGCTCGTGTCTGCTTGTGGGGCACGAACCTGATTTGAGTTTGCTGGCTGCGGAGTTGATCGGTGCGCGATCTGGTGGCCTGCGTTTGCGTAAGGCAGGGCTTTGCCATCTCCGTTGGGAGGCATCCCACCCAGATCCGCGCGGCGTAGCGCAGCTGCAGGGGTTGCTAAGACCACGTCTGTTGTTGCCGGGCTGCGTTTAGGTTGCGTTGATGAGTTGTCGTTGTGGGTGGTGGTGAATCAGACCGGCGGTCCTGAAATCCGGCATGAACGCACGGGGTTGGTGTTCAGACCTGGTCTGGAGGGTGTTCCCGCCACCCAATCCTCAATTTGTGACATTGACGGACTGCAGGGGCGCCTCTCCTATCGGGGCTACTCCCTCGATGACCTCGCGGTCCACAGCAGTTTTCTGGAGACCACGTATTTGTTGATCTGGGGTGAACTACCGACCCCTCAGCAATTTCGAGATTTCGAGCACGAAGTGCAAATGCATCGTCGCGTCAGCTTTCGGGTGCGCGACATGATGAAGTGCTTTCC
>NZ_JAKUHK010000252.1:0-2759 GCF_023630655.1 Synechococcus sp. MU1655
TAAGGATATGGAAGAAGATTTAAATTTAGATATATCTTTGATATCGGGGCCTTTCTCGATTTGAATCCAGCCTTCGCCAACCTGGATATCCGTCGACAGACTTTGCGTGTTTCTTAGGCGGTTATCCATAAATCTCGTTTTTAGTCTTTCAAGCTTAGTATTGATGGCTTCTGAGTTATCTGCATCTACTGTGACTAATACCTCGAGTTGAGTGGTGCTTGACGTCAAATTGCCGTCCTTTTTGCTTCCAAGGTTTAAAGGTTGAACCTTCGCAGAGGGCGACTCAGGAGGTCTAAAAGTATCAGCAGCAAGCATGTCTAATTCTTTTCTGGCGGTCATGAATTCACCGCTACATTCAATATTGAACACCTCCTTTGTCTGAAATTGTTTAAATTTCCGTTTGGTCCACTCGCAAGGACCTTGAGAGGTGTCAACTACTAATTTGAGTGTTTCTTGAAGAGGAGCAGGTTTTAGGATTGGTATTAACGCAATAATTAGCCCTAGTAGTCCACCACTTAGAACCCAGAACCGGTGTCGTTGGAAAGCCGCCGCTACCTCCCGCAAATCAATTTCGTCGTCAGACGAGAGGGAGCTAGCATCAAAATTATTCATTGCTAAGCATTCAGTGGGAATCGGGCAATCTTCTCGTAAGGGATCCTTTTTTGCAAATTCACTATCTGAATCAACAATTAACTTCGTAGGTGTAACAAGGCCCAGTCTTGAAGCCCATCATTTCATTCACTATCAATACACTAGCAAGCATCAATTCAAGAACAAGCAACCACCGCCAACTTCATCCGCACATAGCCAACAACCCTTGAATCCCACTCTTCCGCTGCGCGAGACTGGATGTCGTTGGCAATAGTGCTCCGGTGATCACCCCTCTGATTCCTGTGATCCTTTGTGGTGGTACTGGCACACGCCTCTGGCCGCTTTCGCGGGCTAGCTACCCGAAGCAATATTGGCCCCTCGGAGGCAGTGGTGACGACACCCTGCTGCAACAAACCCAGAAGCGATTAAACGGAATTGAAGCGCTCGGGAAGCCGCTTCTGATCTGCAACGAGGATCACCGCTTCATTGTGGCGGAGCAGATGCGCCAGATCGATGTGGAGCCTGGCGCGATCCTGCTCGAACCGATGGGTCGCAACACAGCCCCAGCAGTTGCAGTCGCTGCACTTCAAGCAACAGCCCAAGGTGACGACCCCCTCCTGCTCGTTTTGGCAGCAGACCATGTGATTCGCGATGGAGCTCAGTTTCAGAGCGCCATTGCTGCTGGGCGCAAAGAAGCGGAAGCCGGCCGACTGGTGACCTTTGGGATTGTTCCGATCGCACCTGAAACCGGCTATGGCTACATCGAAGCCGCTGAATCTCTTCAGCCTGGTGCATTGACGCCAGTGCCGATTGCGCGCTTCGTGGAGAAGCCCGATCAAGCCACCGCCGAACAATTCATCGCTAGTGGGCGCTTCACCTGGAACAGCGGCATGTTCCTGTTTAAGGCAAGCGCCATGCTCGCTGAGCTTGAGCGACTCACGCCTGAAGTGGTGAGTTGCTGCCGCGCTGCCCTGGAACAAGACATGGCAGACCTTGATTTTCTGCGCCTGGATCGAGATGCCTTTGCCAAATGCCCCAACGTGGCGATTGATGTGGCCGTGATGGAGCAAACCGAGCTGGGCACCGTGCTTCCCCTCGATGCAGGTTGGAGTGATGTGGGCAGCTGGAGCGCCCTATGGGACACCGCTGATCGCGATCAAAACGGCAATGTGTTGCGCGGGCGGGTGATCAGCGAAGGCAGCAAAAACTGTTATCTACGCAGTGAACACAGGCTGGTGGTAGGCCTTGGCGTTGAAAACCTCGTGGTCGTCGAAACTGACGACGCCGTGTTGATCGCTGATCGCAGCCAAGCTCAAAACGTGAAAACGGTGGTGAAGCAGCTGGAAGCAGAGGGCAGCCCCGAGGGCAAAGCCCATCGCAAGATTTACCGCCCGTGGGGTGCTTACACCGGCGTGGTGGAAGGAACGCGCTGGCAAGTGAAACGGATCTCCGTCAAACCTGGCGCCAGCCTGTCGCTGCAGATGCACCATCACAGAGCCGAGCATTGGGTGGTGGTGCACGGAACTGCCCTTGTGGAGCGTGATGGCGAAGAGCAACTCATCGGCGAAAACCAGAGCACTTACATCCCCATCGGTTGCAAGCACCGGCTCAGCAATCCCGGCCGAATCCCAGTGGTCATGATCGAGGTTCAAAGCGGCGAATACCTCGGAGAAGACGACATCGTGCGTTTTGAAGACCGCTATGGCCGCAGCGATCTGTAGGGCAGAGCCTTTGCATAGCTTTAACAAGGCCAAATTCGATCCTTCTCATTGCTCTCCTGTTTTCGGTTTCTAACTAGCTGATGCCTGCTTCTCTTGTTCGTAATTTGGTGACCGGTGGTGCTGGTTTTCTGGGGTCCCATCTCTGTGATCGCTTGATGGAAGATGGAGAAGAGGTGATCTGCTTGGACAATTACTTCACGGGCCGTAAGGCGAATATTGCGCAGTGGATGGGCCATCCTCGCTTTGAATTGATCCGCCATGACGTGACCGAGCCGATCAAGCTTGAGGTGGATCGGATCTGGCATTTGGCTTGTCCTGCCTCACCAGTCCACTACCAGTTCAACCCGGTGAAAACGGCGAAAACGAGCTTCATCGGCACTTACAACATGCTGGGCTTAGCCAGGCGGGTTGGGGCACGGTTGCTGTTGGCCAGCACCAGTGAGGTGT
>NZ_JAKUHK010000253.1:0-2758 GCF_023630655.1 Synechococcus sp. MU1655
CAAAGGCACTCGCGGGACCAAGGAGCAGTACACGAAAGAGATTCAAATTGATCTCTCTCTTGCTCTCAAGTCTTTGTTGGCATCAGCCGCTTGGCCTGTCGCTGCTTTTGGTGAATTCACGAGTGGCAAATTGCTTGAAAGCGACAACAAGGTGACCGTCTCTCCTCGCTGAACTCGCATCCACGAAGTCCTTATCTTTTTCACGATGAAGAAATTTCTGACTACTGCACCTGTCGTTGCGGCGATATGGTTCACTCTCACCGCCGGGATCTTGATCGAGTGGAATCGCTTTTTCCCTGATCTCCTCTTCCACCCCATGGGCTGATCGTTCAGTTCACAACACCATCAAAAAGGGGCCCAATGGGCCCCTTTTTTTTAGGAGATAGTCAAATTCATCTGTTTCTCTAGCTCGGCTAAAGCTGTTTCAAGATCGTCGTTGACGATGACAGCATCGAATTCTGTTTGAGCTTGTAGTTCTTCTTGTGCCCGCTTCAGCCGGCGCTGGATCGCCTCTTCTACTTCGGTTCCGCGGCCGCGAATCCGTTTCTCAAGCTCTTCAACGCAAGGGGGTGCAAGAAAAATTTGGATTGCTTCAGGCAAGCTGTTTCTAACCTGCCTGGCCCCCTCTAATTCAATCTCAAGAAGCACGGGAATGCCCTTCGCGACGCGCTCACTGACGGGTTGTCGAGGTGTTCCATAGCAGTTTCCAGCAAATTCAGCCCACTCCAGCAAGCCACCGCTTTGAACGAGTTTGTTGAACTGTTCTTTGGAGTGAAAAAAATAGTGAACTCCATCGATTTCTCCACTGCGTGGAGCACGTGTGGTGGCCGATACGGAGAGCCATATCTCTGGATGACGCTCTCTCAGGCGGGCGACCAAGGTGCCCTTGCCCACGCCGCTTGGGCCGGTGAGCACCGTGGGCCTGGCGATTGATCCATCAGGAGCCATACGTTGCTTGAGACTGCATCGCAGGGTAGGAAGGCTTCCTGTTCAGCCTGATTCTCAGGCACTTCATGGTCAGCCAAAGTCCGCAAGTGATGGATCTCACCAGCCTGAGGGCTGTGTTGGCGGATTTGCGTGCCCGCTTGCTACCCAGCCGGTTTGAGAAAGCTCAACAGCCCGATCCTCAGACGCTTCAGCTTGGATTTCGCACCCTGCGGGGAATGATTTGGTTGGAGCTGAGCTGGAAAGCAGAAGTTCCCCGACTGGTTGAAATCTCCGCGCCACCCAAGCAAGGTGCAGGAAGCACGCTGGCGCAACAGATTCAGCATGGACTCCGCCAACTTGCACTGACGGAGCTCAGCCAGGAAGGTTTTGAACGGGTTGTGCAATTTCAGTTGGCGCCTCGACCTGGACAGCCTCCCCAGCGCACCTTGGTGCTCGAACTGATGGGGCGTCACAGCAATTTGTTGTTGCTCGATGACCGACAACGCATCACTGCGATCGCACGCCAAGTCCGCATGCACCAGTCGAGAGTGAGGCCGATTGGTACGGGAGATGTCTACAGCGCTCCCCCAGCCCTTCAAGGCATTGCTCCCCAACTTGATGAGCCTGAGCAGCGCTGGAGAGAGCGATTGGAACTGTTGCCGCTAAGCCTGGAAAAGGCGCTGCGCAGTGCCTACCAGGGCATCAGTCCGGTGCTGGCGAAGCATCTGGCTGACCCGCATGAAGACGTTGCCAGAGCGCGATTGGCGACAAGCGTTCATGAGCTCAGCGATCAGCAGTGGCAGGTGTTGCACCAGCGTTGGCAGTGCTGGTTGAAAGCGCTGGAGACCGAACGGTTTGAGCTGCAATTTGATGGCCCTAACTCCTATCGCGTTTGGAAGCCTGCGTCCGCATCGACGTTTGATGGGGAGTCGTTGGCGGATCTTCCACAACCTGGGCAGCCCCTAAGCCTGCGTTTGGGTGAGTACTACGCCACTGTTCTTCAACGTCAGGAGTTGAATCGTGTCACTCAGGATTTGCAAAAGCAGCTCAAGCAGTTAAGGACTCGTGAGGAGGCCCTATTGGCTGACCAGAGAGCTGGCTTGGAGGAGACCGGCGGTGCCGATGACTTGCAACAGCAGGGAGATGCGTTGTTGTGTCAGGTGAGTCCGAATCGGGAGACCATTGATCGCGCACAGAAGTTGTACGGCAGAGCACGAAAACTGAGACGAGCTGTGCCGGCTCTTGAAGAACGGCTGCAGCATCATCAAAGTCGACTGGCATTACTCGATGGCAGTGAAAGCTTTCTGGAAGAGCTGATTGGTGCTGATTGGGATCGCTTAGAGGCGCGCACGAAAAGCCTTCTGGACCTGCGGGAAGAATTGGATGATCTGTTGGCTCCAAAACGGCTCCGCCGCCGCCGTCAGGGATCCCGTCGACTGGACCCTCAGCCCCTCGAAATCCATAGCCCGGCGGGATTGTTGATTCAGGTGGGACGAAATCATCGTCAAAACGACTGGATCAGTCTCCGGCGGGCACGACCTGGTGACCTTTGGTTCCATGCCCAGGAATGTCCGGGTAGTCACGTTGTGTTGAAGGCATCGGCTGGTTTTGCCGACGAAGACGATGTCACCCTTGCTGCTGATCTCGCTGCTTGGTTTAGCCGCGCGCGTGGAAATCGCCGGGTTGCTGTCGTCAGAGCCCCTGTGGAGCATCTCCAACGCATTGCAGGTGCAGCGCTTGGAACGGTGCAACACAAAGAGGGTGAGGTTGTCTGGGCCGAGCCAGATCGAGCAAGACAGCGACTGATCGCCGGCAAGCTCTTAGCCTGAGC
>NZ_JAKUHK010000254.1:0-2744 GCF_023630655.1 Synechococcus sp. MU1655
TGCAGACTTTGTTGAAGGTTTGGTGGCCATTCCATTGGATACACCTGACGTTGTGGGAACGGAATGGTGATTCCTTTCTGTTCAAACTGCTTCCAGATTGTTCGGCGTAGATCACTGCCAACTTCATAGGAGTCGAGGGGATTGGCCACCCAGAAACACAACTTGTAATTGATCGAAGAATCAGCAAAGTCGATAACGAATGCGTTGACTGGTGGATACTCCAAAACTTTTTTGTGCTCTTTGGCAATTGTTTTCAATAGCTCCACAATGATGTCGGGGTCGTGATCGTAGGCCGCGCCAACCACTACACTGTCGCGTCTTGATGTTTCTGTTGCGGTGAAGGATGTTGCTTCTGTTGTGAAGAAAGTTTGATTGGGTATTAATAGTTCGGCCCCATCGCGTCCTCGTCTGAGTTGCGTGGCTCTCAGCCTAAGATTCCGCACTGTGCAAGGGTCACCATTGATCATTAAAATTTCACCTGGCCGCACTGAACCCTCAAACAACAGCCAGATACCACTAATGAAGTTTGAGACGATTTCCTTGATACCGAAGCCGATTCCTACAGAGAGTCCGCCCGCGATGGCGATGAAGGCGGTGCCGTCGATACCGATGTAGTAAGCAACTGCAATGATCCCAACGATGATCACGCTGTAGCGGAATAACAGCTCTAGACCTCTTCGATTGCGAGGACGGACTCCAAACAACACCCCGCTGAGCCAAGCTAAAAAGGTTGCAGGCCTAGACGCCAGGGTGATGATTACGTAAATCGCGATTACAGCGAGGTAAATTCTGCCAAGAGTGAGCTCTACTCCAAACAGATTGGCGATAGGAGTTTGCGACAGATTTTCCGTGCTTCCCATCAGCCTTACGAAAGATAGGGAAGCTACGATAACGTAAATGGGTCTTAGAAATGTGCTTTCTAATTCATCAACTGGAAATTCTTTGTTGATGCTAAGAAGTAGCGTTTTTAGAGGTGTGAATGACATCCAACCCAGCCAGAGTAGGCCGAAGTAACGCAGCAATCCCCATGGCAAGCCCACCAGGAGAAATAGGGCTGAGCTGATTAAAAGGAGTAGAGGGCCGATCAGCACTCGGATGTATTCAGGCACCAGCCTGTGTCTCACGCTTCTTCGAAGTGCACCGCGTTGCTCCGCGATCATCACAACTCCAACCAATAGTAATTGAAGAAGAACAGTGCCCCGGTTGAGATAAACGCCCCAGCTCAGTAGCTCGTTGAGAATGGGCCCAGGGCCGATAGTGATGAGGTAAGGCATAGGCAGAGTCATGGCTTAGCTTTGATCTGGGTTTGGAGTTCTGTGGCGGCTTGCTCGGGAGATAATCCATCAAAAATCAACTCATTAAGTGTTGACTGAATATCTTTTTCTAGTTTTGGCCTGGCATCGATTGCGGAGATGATGGCATCACCGCGGCTCACGCGCTCGTTTTCCTCTTCATTGAACTTGTTAAATCCGACAGATAATTGTTTTCTGACGATTAGTGCCGCTGCGGGATTGACTGGATATCCCGTTTTGTATTTGAGGGCAAAGGTTTTCTGAGCCCAGGGCTGCACCATGAAATTGAGCAGTCTCAGGCTTTCTGCTCGTTGACGTTTGCTTGAGTTTTTACCAAGTGCCCAGACCTGTAAGCGAGTGATTGGTGTGGCTCGACCAAAGTCTCCACTGGGTAATGGGGCGATTCCGAGATGATCTTTGAGCGCTTCACGTAGTTGCGGCAGTTGAGAGCTCCAACAGCTGATCCAACTCATCTCTCCTCCGATCAGTGCTTTCCGAAGTGAGGCTTGATTTCTCAAAAACACAATGTTTTGCTGATAGCTGGATGCCTTGAGCCATCGCATCCATTGGGTGAGTCGTTCGTGGGCTGCATCCGTGGCTTGTTTGCCTGCGAGCGAGGTGGCTAAGGCCTCACCGGCCCCAAAGCTTCCAAGGCTCCAGTACAGATCCTGGAGGTTGGTGACCATTCCAAAAACTTTTCCCCTGCCACTGGCTGCAGACAATTCCGTCAGCGTTTTTGGCGGCTCTTTCAGCTTGCGTTTGTCAAAGCATGCCAGCTGTAAATATTGAGAGACCGGTTGTCCGGCAAGCGTTCCGTTGGCGGTTTTGACGCGCTCAAGAGCTGATGGGGATATCAATACCCGCTTTTCTTCCGTCAGCTGGATCGGTGTGGTGATGCCTTCCGCAAGAAGGGTTAAGGCCTGATTGCTATCTGTGATCACAAGGTCTGGACCCAGTCCGCTATTGGTTCGAACTCTTAGTTCCTGTTCCAGTGTTTCTGCGGCGTAGATCGAGGGATGCAGCTTGATAGCAGGCTGCATTTCTTTTAATTGCTGTTGAAAATCCTTGCTGATCTTGCGTTCGGAATGAAATCGACTGGCTGATTGTTGTTCATTTTCATTGCTGGCCTGAGCCACTTGCAAGAGGGTGGAATCTTGGCGATCGGTGACGCCACAGCTTCCGAGCAAGGACGTGCTCAGCAAAACGGCGATGCGACACCTGTTGCTTTTGATCAGGGCAAAAAGGCGTTGCACAGCATGACCTCTTGGACGATTGTCCAATTTTTAGCGTAAAAGAGGTCAGGACTCCGTTTCCCCACTCAACGGTCAGCATGGAAAGGCTTCGGATGGGCTCATACCAATGATTGAGGGGATGTCCTGGTTTGAGCCCCTAACGCTGTGGCTGCGCTCCCCTCTGGGCGGATTGGTCTTCATCCCGCTCTATGCGGTTTGG
>NZ_JAKUHK010000255.1:0-2729 GCF_023630655.1 Synechococcus sp. MU1655
TGGCTCTCTTGGCTGTGTTGGGGATGGCTGCAGCAAACGCCGTTTCCAAGCTGCTGAATCTTGGCCAAAGCCTGCGCGATCAGGGAATCCACGGCTTCAACGGTGCACTTGTGGGATGTGCCGCGGCAGTGCTCTCAGACTCCAGCTCAGTGAAAGATGCCGGGCTGATCGCGGTGTTAGTGGCGTTCGGAGGCGGACTCACAACGCTGATGCTCGAACTGTGGCGTCGCCGCTTTCATCGCCGCGGAGACCCGCCGGCACTCACCCTGCCGTTCTGCCTGATCACCTGGGGACTTGTGGCATTGGTGAGCCCTCGAATGCCAGACACCATCGAGACGGTGAAAGTGGCTGCTTCCCCTACTGCAGCTCAGGTGTTGGTTATCGGACTTCCCCACAGCTTCGGACAAGTCTTTCTCTGCTCCGACCTTGTCAGCGGATGGCTCGTACTCCTTGCCGTTGCTATCGCAAGCCCCATCGCCGCCGCGCTCGGAGCGTGCGGCGCCCTGGCGGGAATGTTGACCGCCTTGGCAAGCGGTACTGACACCGCTGCTGTCGCCCAAGGACTATGGGGTTACAACGGCGTTTTGGTTGCGATCGCCCTCGGCGGAATCTTCCACGTGCCCGGACGCAGAACCCTGGTCATAGCTCTCCTGGGAGCAGGGCTTGCCAGCCTGCTACAGGCGCTACAGGGGAGGTTGATGGGCAACCTTCCAGCTCTCACCCTGAGCTTCGTGATCACAACTTGGATGATGCAGCGTCTGGCTGGCCGAACACTGCCTGCACTGATTCCTGTTGCCCTACATGCAGTCGTCACCCCTGAGGAACACCGCAAACGGTTTCTCGTGGCAAGTGAACTGCTGGGCTCCTTCCGTCGAAACCTGCGACAGAGGCTGATCGGCATGGACCCCCTCGTCGAGAGAGAACAGCCACAAATCCAGCTGAATAGCCAGATGCAACATCTATTCGATCAGCTCGACCAAAATCGTGATGGCCATCTCAGCCTTAACGAGCTTCGCAATGCGCTGGTGTCAGGAGGTGGCAGCAATAAAACCCATCTGCGCCGAACGTCATCCCTGAACAATCAATTGTTGGCAACGATGGCTTCCATGGATCTCAATGGCGATGGCCATATCGACTCCGCTGAATTCAGCAAGCTCATCCAACGCTTGCAACGACTCCGAGAGGGAGAGGAGCGGTTGCTGCTGTACTTAATGCCCGTCGATGCCAATGGCAACGATCGTCTCGATCAAGATGAATTAGCTCGACTGCTGAAGAGCATCGGCCAAGCGCCGCTCACCGCCGGGGAACAAGCGTTGGTGTTCCGAAACCAGCAACAAAGCCTTAGCTGGCACGATTTCGTGGATCGCTTGTTATTGAGCTAAGCAATGGTCAGGCTCAAGTGTCTTCTCCATCAGAATCCCTGCCGCCTCACCGCACTCCATAACATTGCCCTGCGTTGCAAACCCTTGCGCTGGGGATAGCGACTTCGCTCCACGAGAGGTCAACGCCATCTATACCTTGAAAAACGATCGATTGATGCACCGCTTCAATAAGGGGGCGACTCAACAGAAACAGCTTTCGTCAGGTGCTCATGCAAGGCTTCTCAATTAGTCGCCATCTGGATGGATGACACCGTTGCTCGATAACAAGTGGCCATAGAACTTCCTTAGGGCTGCAATCAGATTTCTAAGAGAAACTGTGATTAGGCGTTGCCATGTCACTTCTAATGATGCGAATGAAGTGAATTAAGTAGTCACTGGAGGCGAAAGTGGGCATCAGCCAGTTCACGCCTCATTGCACGGCATCCACGTTGACTCGTTGAGTACTTGCCTTCCCATCCAAGTTTAACGCGCCAACAGTCAAACATTCTCGTTATTATTTGATACCCTTCAAATAAAGCCATCGTAGGTTAAAGCAAATTACAAGGCGGCTGATAAGGATCAAAGGCAGTCTTACAGGAAAGAATGTTGATGCAGACTTCAAAAGCAAGCTAGACTATTTATAGCAATGCAGCAATGATGAGACACTTCGCGCCATTACTACTGCTATTAGGCTTAGTCGGTTGTTCGACGACCTATTCATCGCCTAAGCAGGCAGAAAATGCGTGCGCTGAATGGGAAAGCCAGAAAGTAATCATTGGGTATGAAGCGGAGCAGGTGAATAAAACTTATGGCTCACGCTGGTGCCAGCAAAACAAAAAAGAGAATGAATTCCTAGGTTACAAAAATCATAAAATGGAGGATGGAACCTGGAAAAACAAAGAAGGGAAGGAAGGCAGATTTCAAATAGTAAAGCGATTCCGCTATTAGCTTCACGTGCTGTCCAAACATCACGACAAGGAAGCTCGAAGAGATAAGAATTAGTGGGTCCACAACGCTTAAGGCCTATGACCCTGCCATAGGACGTGTCACCACTCCAAACATGCTTGCATTCACCAAAGGGAGCACTTGGACTGCAGCGGATAGACATTTAGTTCGGCCGTGGAGCTTTCCCGGTACAAAACAAATTCGCCTGGAGTGTCTCTTCAAAGCATTCTCAAAGCACAAACCATCCGAGATTCCCCCATTCAGGGGATGAAGGAACCAGAGTGTTCCATTAACACTGAGCCATTAGCAGAAGAATCACCAACCCACCACAAACGATGAAACGCCTGGTCTCAATCTCTGCTGCTTCACTTGTGATGATCGCAGCGGCATGGTTAACGCAACCATCGGCAGAAGCTCAGTGGC
>NZ_JAKUHK010000256.1:0-2720 GCF_023630655.1 Synechococcus sp. MU1655
CCGGCACATGCCTGTTGAAACTCAACGCCATCCGGCTACCGGACGGCGTGACAATGGAAAGTCAAACCCTCTGGGGATCGATCGGATGGGGCACACCGGCAGCTCTTGGATGCGCTTTAGCTGAACCCGAGCGTCGGGTCGTTTTGGTCACCGGTGATGGCGCCCACCAGCTCACGGTGCAGGAAATCGGGGTGATGGGCTTTACAGGGGTAAATCCAGTGGTGATCGTTCTGAATAATGGCCTCCATGGGATCGAGGCGTTGATCAGTGAAACGGGACATGCCTACAACGATTTGCCGCCTTGGCGCTACTCAAACATTCCTGCTGCCCTTGGCTGCAAGGGTTGGTGGTGTGGACGGGCTGGAACCGTTGCGGAACTTGAGCAAGCATTCTCCGCAATCAGCGCTCATCAAGGTGCTGCTTACCTCGAAGTGCTCATTCCTGCTGAAGAGAGCCAGCCCCTAGCGGAGGAGGTCATTGAAATCTTTCACCAGACGACGACTCCTAAATCGGCGTTACCTGACTAAAGGCTCTCCTATGGCAATGTTTAACGGATCAGCTGTGCCGGGTCGATACAGAGCATTGATTCCTCTCGCTAATGGCAGCGATGATGATCGTGCTGGGAGCTCCCTTTGACCGTTGCCAGCTAGTACGAACTCAAGGGATTGTTCTTCGATCATCAGAACACCATTGTTGACATCTGTTGCTACCACCTGCATTGATAACGTCTGCTCAAGCTGTGTCGTATTGGCTGCTTCCCGGCGGGAAGGATCAGGCGGCATTGGATCAACTTTCTGCGCTGGCCTGTCAGTCGGTCATGGCTTGCACATTGCCTCCGCATATCACGCTCTACAGCGAGCCTCTTGATGGCGCTCCTGATGCCAGCCAAGAGCAAGTGATCGATCGACTTCAGAAGCTCGCCGATTGCCGTCAACCTGTGCAGCTTTGGCCTAAAGCGATTGAAGCCACTCGGATTTACACGCAGAGTCTTGTTCTTCGCTTCAACACTGGAGCCAGGGCCGAACTGTTCCCTTGGTTCATCCAGCTACGTCAACGCTCAGCGTCTGATTGCGGATACCGGCTTGATCCGCATCTGAGCTTGCTGTATTGCCAAGATACTCTTGAGCAAAGGCAGGAGCTAGCTCAGCGACTTCCACTTCCAGAAGGTCCACTGTTGTTTCAGCGGATCAGCGCAGTCACTCATCCGCTTACGATCAACGGCCCCGCCGATATCGCTGCATGCTTCACCATTCACACCTGTTCTTTGTCTTGATCCCGTAATTGAGAGGTTCAACCAAGAAGTTCCTTTTTTAAATGTGCAATACGTGTCAATAATTCAGCTCTCTTTTGTTGCTTTAATAGGTTAGAAGTCACAAATCGAACCAAAGCCACAAGCCCTATAAGCTCTGCAATACTCCCAAGCACACCACCAAAAAGAGGTAGTTGATTCATTGAGTGCAATAGATTAATCGTCATTAAAAGTGCCAAACCAAGCAGGATCGCTCCGAAAATGGAGAGAAATACTGGATAGATGTGCCTAAATCCTTCAAGATTGAGTCCTCGTAACGACTCCATTCCTTGCTTGAGATACTCAAAGAGTTGAGAAACATTAGGTGGAGTCTCTTTGCTGTCTTCGTCTTGGGAAGAAACAACATCAATTTCACCAGCTTCTGGAGCAACAGCTATAACTGGTTCCGGAAGTGATTGAGGTTGTTCTGCTTCCTCTGAATTCAGCTCGATAGGCGAGACGTCATCTGGCTCTTTGAACGGCAATTCCTCTTGATTGGCTGAATTGTCTTTCTCCATCTCACCTATCAATAACATCTCCTTACTATGAGCCAATATGATACAAGAAGAATGTGGATTTAAGGAAACATTAAATCTAAACACAAATCTCATCGTAAAGTTTCTAAAATGCAACAATGCTCCATCTTCTAGGTAACAAATGTACATTTTTTAGAGTCAACACTGAAAAGGGGAATCATTGATGAGTCACTCTCAATCTGATGCCTTTATAAGTCACGGTGTGATTGCTATAGGCGAATCTCGCTATCCGCTATCGTTTGAGACAAGCATCAGTAATGGCTCTGCCTAGCAGTGATTTTTTAACCTGGCAGAACTTGTCTGTAACCCTTGTGTTCAAAGACGCGTAAGGGGGTTGCGAACAGATTGCTCAGCTTGTGATCCAGCAGTAATTGCCTGGGAGTTCCATCCCCACAGAGTCTTCCATGCTTAACGAACAAAATTCTGCTCATTTCTGGAATGATGGTGTCGATGCGATGCGTGATGACAAGCAGAGTGGTGCCTTGATGGCATAGTTTCCGCATCGTATCCAGGAGTTGATGGCATGCCTTGAGATCGAGAGCTCTACAAGGTTCATCAAGAACCAAGACCTTGGGGTCGTGCACGAGTGCTCTTGCAATCATCAACCGACGACGTTGGCCATCTGATAATTCTCCAAAAGGTTGCTCCGCAAAAGTATCAAGATTCAATTGTGCCAGAAGTGATTCGCTTCGTTCTAGCTGTTTCGAATTAGGGATCTGATCACGACCAAGTCTCGTAGATCCAAAAAAACCACTCAAAATTAATTCTTTTGCACGAATTTTTGGAGAAAATCGTGTCTCGAGATCACTGCTTGCAAGTCCAAGTGAGGAGCGTAGCTGCCAAATATTGATCGTGCTTTGACCAAACAGTTTAAAATGAGAATCTGGCTTCACTAA
>NZ_JAKUHK010000257.1:0-2666 GCF_023630655.1 Synechococcus sp. MU1655
CTTCATCGACAGCACGCAAGACAGCGTTGCCTGCATCACCTTGCAGCTGAAGGGACGGAGTCCATCCGTCGCAGCCGTGCGTTTCATTGGTCATGGAGCCAGCAAAAATTCCCGTAAACAACTCACCTTTGTGACCTTCACAAAGCAAGGAGAATCGCCTCTGAAATGCAGCACTGGAACCTGTCGCTTAGACGCCGCGTCCTGGCAAAGCACGGTCTCAAGCGTGGCCGAGGCATCCTTCAACTCCAATGGAATTGCAATGGGCTTACCCAAGGCTTGGGCCGCTAAAAAGGGAGAATGTAGCTTGAAAAACCGAGTTCTACGCTGCAGCGCTTTGCACTTCAATGGTGAGATTTACAAAGCTGAGGCCTATCTCTAAACTTAAAAACTCCTTTATTTGACCGCATTAAACAACGACAACCTGCATCATCAAGCAATCCAATTGCGCCCTCCCGAAGACATCTCAATTGAGAATCCTTATCCAAAATATAGCCAAAGATTAACTATTCTTTGAGCCTAAACCTGCTTTCTCTAAACTAAGAGAATCAGTAAAACCAGAAGAAATAATCCCGATAGGAATAGCGATCACAGCAATCCCAAACAATGCTGTCATAGCAGCAACAATCTTTCCCGCCGCAGTCTCCGGAGACACATCTCCGTAGCCAACAGTTGTGACGGTAATCACCGCCCACCAAAGACATCTAGGAATGGAGCCAAACTGCTCAGACTGAACACCTCCTTCAACTAAATACATCAAAGCACTGCTAATACTAATAACAACAGCCGAATAAATTGCGGAAATTTGCAGCTCCTCCTTCTTCGAAGTAATGGCACGATTGAAATGCCTCACGCTTTTCTGGAAACGCTTAGACCGGCCTACTCTTCCAATTCGTACAAGACGAATAATTCGAAGGAGGTAAAGCTCAGGAGTAATAAAACCAAGAATCGTTGGCGCAATTGCAACAAGATCAAGAATCGCCATGGGGGTGATCGCGAAGTCCAAAGCACCTCGCACTCCTTTACGAGCTCCAGCCCTTAAGGGCGCAATCCATAAACGAGAAAGATATTCTGCCAGGAACAAGATCGCCACAACCAGATCTAGTTTCGCCAAAAGATCAAGATGAGGCCCACGAATCACTGGCTCCGTAGCAAGAATCGCCAAAAGAATTGACAGGACAATCAAAGCCCCAATAGCCTTAACAACAAACGTACTTTTTCGACCACTTTGGTCTTCCCCAAGCAAAACAAGAAGCTTATTTCTAATATTTTTCACCCAATCTACCCATCAAAGTGCATTTATCTTGATGCCAAAAGCCCTTCATCGCCACCCAAGCGCAGACGCACTGCGCGCGAAAAGAAGCGGCCATGGACAACCGAACCTCAACCGACGGCATCCCGTAAGCACAAATACCCAGGAGCTCACGTAGAACAGCGTGGTCGCATGAGAACCACTCAGACAACGGAGATCTGGGAAGATGCCTCAAGGGGAGAGCAAGCGCAAGCTCCTTAAAAGCCCTTCAACAACAAGACCACGACTCATCTCAAATGAGACACACTCTGAGCAAAGAATTTGAGGATTTTGCGTAGCGTGGGGAGACGCAAAGCAATCAAAAAAGCTCTTTCGAGCCTGTTGAGATCAAAGGCGGCACCCAGATTCGAACTGGGGATAAAGGATTTGCAATCCTCTGCCTTACCACTTGGCCATGCCGCCGTTGAGGGAGCGTTAACTCCACTAGCGGATCGTATCAGCGAGGGTTCTGGTTCCTTGCTGCTCATCAGCAATGGTCACGGGGAAGACCTCATCGCCTTGAAGATCATCGAGGCGCTTCGAAACCAACGTCCGCAACTAACGCTGAAGGTGTTGCCGCTCGTTGGGAAAGGGGGAAGCTTCAGGACCGCCACGGAACAAGGCTGGGTTCAACAAATCGGACCCTCCGCGCCGCTGCCAAGCGGCGGCTTTAGCAATCAAAGTCTGCGGGGCCTCCTAGCGGATGTCATCGCCGGGCTACCCCTGCTCACTTGGCAGCAATGGCGATGCCTGCGCAAGCAACGGTTTCAGGTCGATGCTGTCCTTGCCGTGGGAGACCTGCTCCCGCTGTTGATGGCTTGGGGCTCGGGACGGCCCTTCGGCTTCGTCGGCACCCCGAAAAGCGATTACACGTGGCGTAGCGGCCCTGGACGCGACCTCAGCGACAAGTATCACGCCCTCAAGGGAAGCGAATGGGATCCATGGGAGTGGCTGCTCATGCGCCACAAACGCTGCCATTTGGTGGTCACCCGTGACCGTTTAACGGCTCGAGGGCTACGACGACATGGGGTCCGTGCCGAAGCCCCTGGCAATCCGATGATGGATGGACTGAGCAACGCAACCGCGCCTGCAAGTCTGAGTCGGTGCAGGCGCATCCTCTTGCTCTGCGGAAGCCGAATACCTGAAGCAGAACGGAACTTCAGCCGTTTGCTGCTTGGTTTGACACCGTTGCCCAGCGACCGACCAATTGCCGTGCTGGTCGCGCTTGGCAGCACTCCAGGCCTTCCAGCCCTTGGTGCAGAACTCAAGCGCCAGGGGTTTCGATCCAGTCCGCCACCGAGTGAGGCCTTGCAGGCAGGAGCCTGCTGGCTCAAGGGACATGTCCTTGTCCTCTTGGGACCTGGTCAGCTTGAACACT
>NZ_JAKUHK010000258.1:0-2662 GCF_023630655.1 Synechococcus sp. MU1655
GATGACGCCTGGTGCATTTTCTGTTTTGAAACGCACATAATTTCGTTGACTCGTTTGCTCCGTGTTCGCTAGATGGCAGGCGCGCCAGCTGGAGGCTGCCAGCAGAGGGTCCAAGTTTCCCTCTGCTGGTTTGAGTTGGCGAACCCCAGCGATGTTGAGGATGTCGGCAACCACGGCCGAAGCGGTGGGGCCAGAGCCGGCGCCTGGTCCGTAAAACATCACCCTTCCGATCGGATCCCCCTCGACCAAAATGGCGTTGTTCACCCCATTCACCCCAGCGAGGGGGTGGTCATTGGGGACCAGGGTGGGTTGAACACTGACCGCCAGAGGTAGGGACGTGGGATGGCTGGGGTCGGGCTCCATGCTTTCGGCCACTGCGAGGAGCTTGACGCCATAGCCCAACTGCGAGGCGTAATCCACGTCTCTGCTTTGCAGCGTGCTGATCCCTGCTGTATAGATGCCGTTGCGATCAATGGGACCGCCAAAGGCCAATCCAGACAAGATGGCGATTTTGTCGGCAGCATCAAGCCCTTCGACGTCTGCAGCTGGGTCGGCTTCGGCGTAGCCCAGATCCTGGGCGTCGCGAAGAACAGCGTTGTAATCCGCGCCCTCGTCAGCCATCCGACTCAGGATGTAATTGGTGGTTCCGTTAATGATTCCGCTCACGCGTTGAATGCGGTTGCTTCCGAGCGATTGTTTGAGAGGTTCAATGATCGGAATCCCGCCGCCAACTGCGGCTTCAATCAGCACGTAGACACCTGCGGCCGCTGCTGCTGACGCAATTTCTTCGCCATGCCTGGCGATCACAGATTTGTTCGCAGTGACAACCGACTTCCCAGCCGAAATGGCGCGCATGATCAGAGTGCGGGCTGGCTCAATGCCTCCCATCACTTCCACCACAACGTTCACCGCCGGGTCGTCGACGACGGCTTCAGGGGATGTGGTGAGGATGTTCTCGTCCAGAGCGATGGGCCGTGGGCGGTTTCGATCTCTCACCGCCACCCGCACTAAATCCAGATCAGCGATCAGAGGGTGTCTCCCTTCAGGTGTCTGGAGAATGCTTGCCACTCCGGCACCCACAGTGCCGAGACCGAGAAGGCCGATTCCGATCCGGGTGGACATTGGACAGGTTCCGTTTGCGTCGCTAATCAGAAGACTCTATGAATCCATCGCATCATCGGTGTTTTTTAAGGCACGAGCCTGGGATTGCATCGCGCGCAAAATATTGAGAAAGCCGTTGGCCCTCGAGGGGGTAAGGCTTGCTTGCAGGCCGGTGGCAGCAATGAATGCAGGGTCGACAGCCAAGACCTGATCAGGGGTGAGATCACTCATCCCCTTAATCAGCAGGGCGAGTAGTCCTTTGGTGATCAAGGCATCGGACTCTCCCTGCCAACACACGTGGTTGTCCAGGAGAGCGGCGTGAACAAACACCTGAGACACACAACCTTGAACCTTGCGGTCTTCGGTTTGCAGTTCGGCTGGCATGGCCGGGAGCTTTTTGGCCAGCCATAACACGTATTCGTAACGCTTGCGTGGGTCTGGCGTGCCACTAAGTCGATCTACTAGGCGGTCGAGTGCTTCGCTTCCGTATTGACTTGAAGAGCAGCTTGGTTCTGCCATGGACAGATTCAGCGATTCAGGCTGGAAGGTCGCACCTTAACCATCAGGCTCACAAGTCCGAGCAGGGCTGGTGCCCCCACCCAGGCCAAATGCGATCGCGCTGGGGCTTGGTTTCGCGTTTGCACCACCTCGTCCAGCAAGACGCTTCCCTGGCGGATCGGTAATTCCAAATAGTCGCGATGGCCAGGGCCGCCGTCTACTTGTAAGTCCAAGACGCCTTCAACAAGGTCTGGGAGTGTCAAGACCAGTTGTCCATTCACTCCGATCTCACCGAGTTCATCTCCAGGGGTTCCATCGGCATTGAGCAGGCGCACCATGGCACCCTCAACAGGTTCACCTGTGGAAAAGCTGCTACTCAGCTCTAATTGGCCATCGAGATAGCGCAGTGAGCTTTCGATCCCATGCGCCTTGGCCTGTTGGCCAGCCATGACGCCAAGGCCTATGGCGGTGCAAGTGACCAGCAAGCGGCGTGAAAACACGGTCATGGCAACGGGCTGACGAGGATTTCATCTTGCAGAACATTCGCTCTGCTGGCTAGCCCTACGCAAGCTGCAGCCCTTCTCAGTGATCCAACCATCCAAGGGCCGATCCCAGGGGTCTGTCGGTAGCAAGGTGGGATGAATGCACGCCTCTGGGAGGACTGCGAAGGTCGGCAGCATTGACCACCCTGGTTGGATGAGCAAGCGGTCATAACAGCCGCCTCCGTAGCCAAGGCGTACGCCCCGTTGATCGACCGCAAGGGCGGGAATGAGCAAGAGGGCTATTGCATCCGGTTTCAAGGCTGGTGATGAAAGTGGGGCTGGAATGGAAAAGGCATCACCGCGAAGCTCTGTTGGCGATGGAGCATCTCGCCAAGGGTGATAGGTGACGCTGTAGTCCTCTGCCGTTGCAGGCAGGGCAAGCGGGGCATGCTGAAGTTCGGCCAGCCGGCGCAGATCGGGTTCTCCAGGAAGGGGCCAGGTGATTCCAATGGCTCCTTGGCGGTGAGGACGTGGTTGGGCGTTCAGATGGGCGAGCACGCTTTGAACCAGTGACGCATTCA
>NZ_JAKUHK010000259.1:0-2658 GCF_023630655.1 Synechococcus sp. MU1655
CTGAATTTGAAACCTTCTACACGAAGAACATTCTTCTGAATGAAGGTCTGCGTGCCTGGATGGCACCGGCTGACCAGCCGCACGAAAACTTCGTCTTCCCTGAAGAGGTTCTGCCCCGTGGAAACGCTCTCTGATTCAGAGCTTTTTCATCACCCCGTCAGCCTTCCTTTTATGGAAGGCTTTTTTAATGGGATGAGACTCGTTTTAGAGGGTCAGCGCCTCAGAGAAGCCCTCGAAATCTTTTTGTTGAGATGCATCTCCTTTTGTTTGACGTTGCAGGAGGACGACGTCGTCGTCAAAAGCAAAAACCCCGTCATCTTGATCGATGAGGTCATTCAGCTGTCGGAGGTTTCTCTCCAAACCTTTGCGCTTTTGATGAATGTCTGAAACATGATTTGGTTTTGCAAATTAGCCACAACCCAATCCACAGGAAACTGTTGTCCGCTTTGATCCTGATAGTGGATGTTGTAAGGAAATCGGATCAGGACCTCGCGATTGGCCAGGTGGGGGATCAACCCGGTGGTAGCGGCAACGCTGCTACCGCTTGGGATGGTATTGATCAGCCTTAGAGCTCTACGGCATAACCAGTGTTGCGAGACAGAGAAGTAATGAAGGGTGTCTCAGCACCCAAGGCATTTCTCTTTTATGCTGCATAAGTACAGTTCGCAGCGGTGTGACAAGGCTTATCGATCTTCGGCTCGACCAGTGTTTGTCGTATGCATCGCCGGCAACATCAATCCATTTCGGAGGAGGTGTCCATGAGTTCCAGTTCTTTCATTCAGGGTTTGCTGATCGCGGAGAACGCCGGCTGATTCCGGCATCTAGCTCCTAGATCAATCGGTTCTGCGACAAAGCAGACCCGGCGAGAGCCCCCAAGCCAAAAGGTGTTTCACCTCTGGCTTGGGGGCATCGTTTTAGCTTTAAAATTCTGAATCAATCGATTTAGATCCTGTTGCAGTTTTTGATCAGTTTTGCCATTGCGATTCAAAACCACAACGCCGTCTTCAATTGATTGAACTCGATAGATTGAGGAGTTTGCATCAAGCCACTTCAGACTTTTCTTTAGACGTTCCCGATCTCTTGAAAACGCTTCGGAAAAATGAGCCAGCGTCTTGAGGTCAATTGCAACCCAGTCAACGGAATGAATTTGCTTATTGATGTCTTGGTACTCGGTGCCGTGCGGAAAGCGCACTAAAACCTGTCTTTGGGCAAGCCAAGGGATTAAGTTTGTGTTGGCGCTCACTGACGCATTGGCAGGGATTGATTGAAGGGTTTGTCTGGCTTTGACTCCATGCTCCCATTGCTGAAGGGGGCTCTGATAAACCCATGGATGAATGCTGTCTGGAATGAGGAAAGAAAAGCTTCGATTTTGGTTGCCAGCAACGGCAAAAATTAACGATAATGCTATACATCCAGCCCAAATCTTTCTGAGCTTTCTTGAGTTAAATAGATTTTGCCGTGACCTCCACCACAGGCTTGTGCCGGCGAACAGTCCTGGAACGACTAAAAATGTGTAGCGAATATTGATCGATAGAGGGTCGTTGCTACCTCGCGCTAACAATAGCCCTAGAAGGGGAAGTGATGCCATTAAAAGTGCATCAGCTGAAATTAAGGGAACGAACAGGAGTGGTAGTCCCATGCCCAGGAAATACATCAAGGTGTCTCCTGGTGGGCTGACCAGTTCGCGGAGAAGGGTCAATGGTTGACCAAAAACTTGTTTGGCGATGTCAAAACTTGAGGCACTTTCTGCGTTGGGTGCAAATTGCCCAAAATTGGACACCATGAATCGTTTGCTGTTGTCGTCTCCAAAAATCGGCATCAGCACGTTCGTGACGATGCCAACCCATGCAAGCCCTGTAATAACAAACAGAAGGCCGATTGTGCGTCGTTGTTGATCTCTGATTGAGAGCCATAGGCCAATGCTTGCGAGAACGACCCCGGTATCTTCACGTATCAATGGGATCAGTAGCGCGCTGATGATCCATAAGGCTGTGCGATTGGTTTTTAAGCCGTAAAGGAGCGCAAAAACTAGGAGTGGTAATTGGCATAAATCTGTGAAATTGCTCAGGGTTGGAGCAACAATGGCATTGGCGCAGTAAAAGGCTACGGTGATCCTTTCTGCAAGGTTTGGGCTAAGGTCAAGTTTGGCAAGTTGAAAGAGAACTAAGCCAGCACCTGTAATTAGGCTGATTTGTACGACAGGCAGTGCCCAGATCCCGAGGAGGCGAACGAGTGGGATCCAAGTGATTAAAATTGGCGTGAAATGTTGGCTAAGCCTTTGATAGGCAACGGACGGAACTTCTCCACTATGAATTACATTCGTAGAGAGCTGGGAAGAAAGTGTGCTTTCAAACGGGTTGCCTCCTATGCCATTCCACAAAACTTGCAGAAAGATTCCCTGGTCGTAGCTAGCACTAAGGCTTATCAATCTCCACCACAGAAGCAATATCCCAAGACCAGCAAATAAAAGTGCTACCCATTTAATTCGACTCTCTGGTTGGAGGCGTTGAATTCTGTTGAGCATGGATTAGCGTGAAGTCATAGGTCAAGTTGTTCGATCAGAACCCTTTTGTCAGTCAACCAGGCGACATTGCCATTGTAGCGCTGACAGTATTCAAGCCCCAGGCAGATTAGATGTTTAGGGCTAAAGCCTTCAGG
>NZ_JAKUHK010000260.1:0-2642 GCF_023630655.1 Synechococcus sp. MU1655
GGAAACCGGCACCGCAACGAAGAGCGCCGTTGATCGATCGTAAGATCTTAAGACTTTTTCCTGAATTGGCAAGAAAGTCGGTTTTTGGGTTGCCACCCCGGCTGTATCCAGGCTCACAATTTCAAGAATGCAGCTGTCCAACCGGTTCCTAACCCTGGTCAAGCAACAGCTGAAGAGTTTTTCAGGGGATGTGGCTCTAGACAAATTGGTTGTCTACATCGCACAAAGCAGTGAGGGAGAGGCGCCCAGCTTCACGATGTTGGATCAGTGGCCTCCAGATAGTGGGCGACTCCCAGAGATTGCAGACGACCCCAGCCTTCGCATTCCAGCGCCAGAGCGGCACTGGTTTCCCCTCCGTCATGACGATCTCTTACTAGGGGTTCTGAGGGCAGAACAGCACCGGGAGGAGGAATGGTCCGACCAACTGGATCGCCGCCTGCAAGCCAGCGCCTCAGCCTTGGCTTACAGCCTTGGCCTTGAACTCGAACGCAGTCGCCTATTGGAAGAACTCCATCAGCAACGCCAACAGATGAATCTTGTGGTGCATCAGCTGCGCAATCCACTGGCAGCTTTGCGCACCTATGCCCAGCTTCTGCTCCGTCGCTTGGGGCCCGAGCACCTCCAACGCCCACTTGTGACCGGACTCCTTCAAGAGCAGGCCCAGCTCGACCGCTACATCACATCCCTGGACCTCATTGGTCAAGAGAACCTGCCGCATCGCCCCGAGGCGCCCGCCCCACTGCTGCTTCCACAGGTGCAATCAAAAGGCCCAGGGCTCACGATTGAACACATCCTCCAACCTTTGATTGAGCGGGCTGCCGCAACCGCAGCACTCCAGAACCGAGCTTGGCAAACACCAGCGCATTGGCCTGCCTGGACTCAAGAGATTCGGCCCGATGACGATGCCGTTATCTCAGAGATCGTGGCCAATCTGCTGGAAAATGCCTTCCGCTACAGCCCTACAGGCTGTCCACTGGGTCTCAGCCTGTTCGACCACAGCATCTTGATCTGGGACGGTGGGCCTCCAATCCCAGAGCAAGAACAAGAGCTCATCTTCCACAAAGGCAAGCGGGGAAGCAGCAGCAAAGATCAATCAGGATCAGGGCTCGGGCTGGCACTCGCTCGCCTTCTCGCCGAAGAACGGGGAGGGGGATTGGTGTTGCACACCCATCCGAACCAGCTCGACCCGAGCCTCCCAAGCCGCGGCAACGCCTTTCTCCTCAGCCTCCCCCCACCCCCAGCGAAGGCGCCAACAGGGCGATCAAAAGCAAACTAGACGTCTCACTGAGCATCACAACAGCTCCATAGCCGTCTCCCGTCATTCCTCCCAGGCGTCGGCCGAGCCACTCAGCCGCAACCAGTGCACTCAGCAAACAAAGAGGAACCGTCAGCAGCGGAAGCCACTGAAGCAATGGGCTCACCAGCAGCAACAAAATCAGGGTGGGAACAGCGTCTCCAAGGCCCTTGTGGTGACGGCGATGAAAACCAGCCGTTCCATTCACCCGCAAATAAGCGAAACGCGCCATCGCCCAAAGAGGCGACACCCTGGACAAAGCGCTCGTGACCAACAAAGCGATCGGCGCCAGGGAGTCCAAACGCACCAAAGCGGCGAACTGCAACAACAGCACCACCACTGACAGCTGGACACCACTCGCACCCACACGGCTGTCCTCCATGGCCTCCAGGCAACGCTCAGGGCCTGCGGCAAGACCATCAGCCGTGTCGATCAGTCCATCGAAATGGAGCCCACCAGTGAGGTACAACCCCAAGGCCAAAACAGCTGGAACCAGTGCGACAGGAGGCCATCCCAAACCGGACAAAAGCCACCACAATCCCGCCTGCAGGCTTCCTATGACCAGGCCGATCCAAGGAGCAAAGCGGGCGATGCGTTCGAAGCGAGGCTGAGGCCAGGGCCAGGCAGGCAGCACCGAATAAAAAATCCAGGCACCCACTAAATCGCGTAGCCAGGAGGGGGCTGAAGCCATGACCTCGACCCATGGACCGACATGGCTCACCGTAAATTGATGCGTTGCACAGAGGGCCTGTGTTCCAGTTCGAGATTCAGGCCACTTGCCGCAACACGGGTGCTCGCTGTGGATGCTTCCACACACCTCATGGTCCAGTCACGACACCGCGGTTCATGCCCGTGGGCACCCTGGGCACCGTGAAAGGGGTGACCACCTCCCAGTTGGCGGAGACCGGCGCCCAAATGGTGCTGTCCAACACCTATCACCTGCATCTCCAGCCTGGGGAGGAGATCGTTGCCGCCGCCGGAGGGCTGCATCGGTTCATGGGCTGGGACGGTCCGATGCTCACCGATTCCGGTGGCTTTCAGGTGTTCAGCCTCGGCGACCTCAATCGCATTGACGATGAAGGGGTGGACTTCCGCAACCCTCGAAACGGCAGCCGCATTTTGCTGACCCCCGAGCGGTCGATGCAAATCCAAATGCGCCTTGGTGCCGATGTGGCTATGGCCTTCGATCAATGTCCGCCCTATCCAGCTACCGAGAACGATGTTGCGGAAGCTTGCCGACGCACCCATGCCTGGCTGGGCCGCTGTGCAGACGCCCATCAACGCGACGACCAAGCCCTCTTCGGGATTGTTCAGGGTGGTTGTTTCCCCCACCTCCGTGATCTGAGCG
>NZ_JAKUHK010000261.1:0-2638 GCF_023630655.1 Synechococcus sp. MU1655
TGTTGTGGATGGGCTTCAACGCCTACTTCAAATCCATGCACTTCGACCTACCGGCAGCGGCCTCGCCATGGTGTCGATTGATTGATACAGCGTTACCTGCTGGAGAAGATCTTCCCAGGAGCTTCCAGCGCTGGAGTCCATCTGGAGTGCCATTAGAGGCGAGAAGCCTCGTGGTGATGGTGGCTCAGGAGTACGCAGACCAACTGAGTTTGTGAATCAAGCGGGCGGCGGGAATCGAACCCGCATCATCAGCTTGGAAGGCTGAGGTTTTACCACTAAACTACGCCCGCACTAGTACGTCAGAACTGCTTACCAGAAATGGTAGCTGTTCTGTCGCGTGCCCAAGCATTATGGCGTTCTGCGTGCCCCCTGTTCCAGATTGACCGCTTCAACAGCTCGCCCCGAGGGCTCCCGTCGCCGCCTCATGCTCGCTTATGGGCTCGGGGATGCAGGTACCGGACTAGCCGCCACGACGCTGGGGTTCTACCTGTTTCCCTTTTTCACCTCTGCAGCAGGGTTGCCAGCTCTGATTGCCGGCTCATTACTCACCGTGATCAAACTTTGGGATGCCATCAATGATCCTTTGATCGGCTGGATGAGCGATCACACCAGCAGTCGATGGGGCCCAAGACTTCCCTGGATGTTTGCGGCCGCACTGCCCTTGGGCATCAGCCTGGCAGCGATGTGGTGGGTGCCTGAGGGCGGCACTTTGCAACGCACGGCGTATTACGTGGTGATGGCCATCCTGCTGATGACGGCCTACACAAGCGTGAATCTGCCCTATGCGGCGCTCTCTACCGAGCTCACACCGGATACGGCGATTCGCACGCGGCTGAATGCAGCTCGATTTACAGGATCCATTTCGGCGGGAACGATCGGGTTACTCATCGCTGTTTTCGTCTTGCGAGAGGGAAGTGGGGGCTACCTCTTGATGGGACAAATCACGGGAACGATCGCAGCAGTCGCCACATTGCTTTGCTGCTGGGGTCTTGCCCCATATGCCAAAAAAGCTCAACGCCCCAGTGGCAATAAAGAGCCCCTGCTGCTGCAACTGCGGCGCATTCGCTCCAACTCACGCTTTTTGATGGTGCTAGGGCTGTATTTGCTGCTGTGGTTTGGCCTTCAGCTGATGCAAGTGGTTGCCCTGATTTGGCTGGTCCAAGTCATCCACGTTCCAGCTGAAATTGCCACATTGCTATTGCTTGCCTTCAATATCGCCGCATTGGTGGGCCTCCAGGTTTGGAGCGTGCTCTCTAATCGATACGGCCGAATCAAGGCACTTGGCTGGGGATCGAGCATTTGGATTGCCGCCTGTCTCCTTTCAATGACCCTTGCGCCACTGACGGATAGCAGCGTGGTTGCCCTGATCCCTGTGATCGGCCTAATCATGATGGTGGGATTGGGAGCTTCAACGGCTTACCTCATCCCCTGGTCCCTGCTTCCTGATGCGATCGACGCGGATCCCACCCACCCAGCGGGCCTTTACACCGCTTGGATGGTGTTTGGGCAAAAACTCATCATTGGCCTCAGCATGAGCGTGTTTGGAACATTGCTTCAGCTCACTGGGTACATCTCCACAAAGGCAGCCGATGGCGCATTGAGTTCCGTCCAACAGCCTGAAACAGCACTGATTGCCATTCGTCTTTGCATGGGTTTAATTCCAGCTGTGTTGGTGGTGTTTGGGCTTCTGTTGATGCGACGCTGGCCTGATCGTGGCGCGCATCTGCACAGCGCTTAAGTCTTTTCTCTGATCTCGTCTTAATGAAGTCCCCTCGCTGGCTGAACCGACTTGGCAGCAGCCTGCTGATCGGCGGACAAGCTGTCTCAGCCACAATCAAAGGCCAAATCAACACCATTGATTTGTTGGATCAGCTCCAGGAAGCAGGGCCTGGAAGCTTTTTGATCGTGATCATCACGGCCTTAGCTGCAGGCACCGTGTTCAACATTCAAATCACAGCGGAGCTCAACAGCATGGGCGCCGGATCCACCGTGGGTGGTGTTCTCGCCATTGGCCTAGCCAGGGAGATTGCTCCCCTGCTAACGGCCACGCTGCTGACTGGAAAGGTTGCCACTGCCTATGCCGCCCAACTGGGAACGATGAAGGTCACCGAGCAGATCGATGCAATCACCATGCTGCGCACCGATCCCGTGGAGTACTTGGTGGTCCCACGCCTCATCGCCATGGTGGTAATGGCACCGGTGCAGTGCCTGTTGTTTTTTGGGGTTGCGATCTGGAGCGCTCAAATCAGCAGCACCAACCTCTACAGCATTCCACCAGCCGTATTTTGGACAGCCGTTAGGACCTGGCTAGAACCTGATGACCTGCCCTTCATGTTGATCAAAGCACTGGTATTTGGTCTTCAAATCGGTGTCATTGCCTGCGGATGGGGAATGACCACCAAAGGCGGAGCGAAAGAGGTTGGCACAAGTACCACCGGAGCTGTGGTCATGATCCTTGTCAGCGTGGCGCTGATGGATGTACTGCTCACTCAGATTTTATTCGGCTGATTCTCCAATCCCATGACCCCCTCCCCCGAGACCAACAGCGTGATCATCAGCCCGAGTCCGAGGTTGCCATTGTTGATTTTGTTGCTGAGTGCAAGCCTTTGGTTCTTACCCCTCAGTCCCTGGCCCACCC
>NZ_JAKUHK010000262.1:0-2619 GCF_023630655.1 Synechococcus sp. MU1655
GCTCGCCCGTGAGCTTGAAGCTGAAGAGGTGGGTGATCCTCTCGATGAAATCGATCTTGACGATCCAGAGCAGGATGCTCTAGAGGCCATCCGGCAATGTGATGAGGCCTTGAACTGGTTGCAGCAGGGGCATGATCAGCAGCTCCAAGGATTGCGTGTTTTTTGTGAACATCGAGATCCCCGTTCGGTTCCCCTGCTGTTGCCGCTCCTCGATGAGGTGTGTCCCGTTGTGCGCATGAGCGCCGTCTACGCGCTTGGTCGCAATCCCTCTCCCCCTGCTGTGGGGCCCCTTTTGAAATTGCTGCAAGACGACAGCAATGCCTATGTGCGCAAAGCCACGGCCTGGAGCCTTGGGAATTATCCCGATGCACCTGTGCTGAATCCCTTGATTCGTGCCCTGCAGACCGATGTGGCTGCGGTGCGGTTGTGGGCTTCGGTGTCTCTTGCTGAAGCTGGAGTGACCTCTGCTGCAAAAGCAGATCCAGCGGCGGGCCAGTTGTTGATTAGCTTGCGAATCGACACTGAATCCGTGGTGCGAAGCAATTGCATCTGGGCTCTGGGTCGCCTGCTCGAGCATCTTGTGGAACCCCGTCGCCTCGAGGTGATTGAGGTGTTTGTGCGTGCGCTTTTGCACGATTGTGAAAGGTCTGTTCGCGATGAAGCCCGCACGGCTCTCGAGCAGATGGAATCCCCCGATGTTTTGGATCGACTTCAAACCTTGATGGACGAGGGATTGTTCAGCTGATCGGACGAACTGACACCACCACCCATCAGCTTCGCGATATCGCCTTTAACATCTGTTCATTGTTGGGTGTGGTGCATGCCTGAGCGCACGCTTCGTTTCCGAATTCGTCCAGACGGTCGCGTCGAGGAGCAGGTGGAAGGCGTTGTCGGTGACGCTTGTCTGCAACTGACGGAACGTTTGGAATCAGTTTTAGGCACGGTGGAACGCCGTCAGCCAACGTCTGATGCCTACGTCACAACCCAAGCACAGTCCCAGTCCCAGTTCGTCGAGCCCTCCTGATGTCCCATTTCAGCACTGTCAAAACGGAACTTCGCCAGCGTGAGTCATTAGTCTCTGCCCTCGAAGACCTTGGGTATGAGCCCAAACAGGGAGGTCATCCCGTACGCGGATATCGCGGCCAAACCGTGGAAGCTGAATTGGCGGTCACCCTTCAGGAGTCTGCTGATTTCGGCTTCGTATGGAATGAATCCAACGGTGCCTATGAGTTTGTGACCGACCTGGATTTGTGGCGCCAGTCCGTGCCAATTGAGCGTTTTTTGTCTCGTCTCACGCAGCGCTACGCTCTCAACACGGTGTTGAAAGCTTCCCTTTCCGAGGGCTTTGACGTTGCCGAGCAGCGTGATTGTCAGGATGGATCGATCGAGCTTGTCGTTACCCGTTGGGATGCCTGATTCACAGCGGGTGGACGATCAACCCGTGAATGCCTCCTCCGGTAATCCCGCCGTTGCTTACAGCGCCTCCTCTCTTGAGGATCATCAATGCTCTGGGATGGAACCCGTCTTGGGTGGTGCTCTCGCTGAAAAAGCGGTGTGGGTTGATGAGGCTGTTTGTATTGGCTGCAGGTATTGCGCTCATGTGGCTTGCAACACCTTCATCATCGAGCCCAATTTGGGGCGCTCGCGTGCGATTCGCCAGGACGGGGACAGTTCTGCGCGGATTCAAGAGGCCATTGAAACCTGTCCCGTGGACTGCATTCACTGGGTTGCCTTTGATGACCTCGAGGGGCTCCAAGCGCAGCTCGACGCTCAGGAGCTTCTACCGCTCGGGCTTCCCTCACCTGCTCGTCCAAGACGCATTCTTCCTCGGCAGCCTCAAGACTGAACTCGATGGCATCACAGGCTTCCTTGGCTTTGCCAACACGACGCTTTGGTCGCACAGAGCTAGCAATGCCAGTCCTGTCCCTGGGGGGGATGAGGTTT
This sequence comes from Synechococcus sp. MU1655, assembly GCF_023630655.1. Classification (NCBI taxonomy): domain Bacteria; kingdom Bacillati; phylum Cyanobacteriota; class Cyanophyceae; order Synechococcales; family Synechococcaceae; genus Synechococcus; species Synechococcus sp. MU1655. Next base: position 1,945 of record NZ_JAKUHK010000262.1, read on the forward strand.
CAGCAGAGTTGGTCGGATCTTGAGGCTGAGGTAATTACTCAGGAGGCTCAAGGCACGGTGCAGACGACACTCCACCGTGCGGTGGAGCTTGGATTTCACCATGTGGAAACAGCTCGGCATTACGGCAGCTCCGAGCGGCAACTTGGCTGGGCCCTCCCCCATTCACCTGATCCAGATCGCATCCTTCAAACCAAGGTGCCCCCTCGGGACGATCCTGCGATGTTTGAAGCCGAGCTCGAACTCAGCCTGGAGCGCCTAAACGTTCGGCGAATTGAGTTGCTGGCGATTCATGGCATCAACAGGTTGGATCATCTGGAGCAAACGCTGCGTCCAGGCGGCTGTATGGAGGTGGTGCGCCGCTGGCAGCAAGAGGGACGTATCGACCATGTGGGTTTTTCGACTCATGCTGAAACCAGCGTCATCGAAGCTGCGATCAACTCTGATGCATTCGATTATGTGAATTTGCATTGGTACTACATCCGCCAAGACAACGAACCTGCGTTGGTCGCCGCCCAACGCCATGACATGGGCGTGTTCATCATTAGTCCCACCGACAAGGGTGGCCATCTCCATACCCCTTCGCTGCTGTTGAAGCAGCTCTGCGCTCCCCTGCACCCGATCGTGTTTAACGATCTGTTTTGTCTGCGTGACCCGCGGGTTCACACCATCAGTGTT
>NZ_JAKUHK010000263.1:0-2603 GCF_023630655.1 Synechococcus sp. MU1655
TGAATCCATTGCTGGATTAGTGAAATTCTTCTCCGATTCCCCGCTCGACGGTTTGAAATAAAGCCCTCGTAAAACCCAGCTCCTCGATCCAGACACATAGATTTCTGGAATTGCTGCTCTCTGCGGGTGTCCGTGCTCAAGAACCTCCGCCGGCGTTTCACGGCCAAACCAGTCATGCAGGACTGGCCAGGCCTGATCGAAGCCTATCGATCCTGGCTTCCCGTTTCCTCAGCCACACCAGTGATCACCCTGCACGAAGGTGCCACTCCGCTCATCCCAGTGCCATCCATTGCGGAACGGATTGGCCGCGGTGTAAAAGTTTTCGTCAAATACGACGGTCTCAATCCCACCGGATCCTTCAAGGATCGCGGGATGACCATGGCGATCAGCAAAGCCAAAGAAGCAGGGTGTGAAGCGGTGATTTGTGCCAGCACTGGCAATACCAGTGCTGCTGCTGCCGCCTATGCCCGTCGAGGCGGAATGCGAGCCTTCGTGTTGATTCCAGACGGATACGTCGCACAGGGGAAACTGGCGCAGGCCCTGGTCTATGGAGCTGAAGTACTGGCGATCCGGGGGAATTTCGACCGTGCTCTCGACATCGTTCGCGAAGCAGCCGAGAAATATCCGATCACCTTGGTGAATTCGGTGAACCCCTACCGCCTGCAAGGACAAAAAACTGCAGCCTTTGAAATCGTCGATGCCTTAGGAGATGCTCCCGACTGGCTGTGCATTCCGATGGGCAACGCCGGCAATATCACGGCCTATTGGATGGGGTTCCAGGAATATCAACAAGCTGGGCGCAGTCGGCGTTTGCCGCGAATGATGGGATTCCAGGCCAGTGGCTCCGCGCCACTGGTGAATGAAACCACCGTGACTGATCCAGAAACAATTGCGACCGCCATTCGCATCGGCAACCCGGTGAACCGAGCAAAGGCCATCGCAGCCCGTCAGGCGAGCAACGGGGCTTTCCTGGATGTCACCGATGCGGAAATCATCGATGCCTACAAACTTCTCGGTGCCCAAGAAGGAATCTTTTGTGAGCCCGCTAGCGCAGCCTCAGTAGCCGGGTTAATCAAGCGTGCCGCAGAGGTTCCAGACGGATCCACAGTGGTCTGTGTGTTGACGGGAAATGGTCTGAAAGATCCGGACTGTGCGATCAACAACAACGACGCCGCCTTCTACGCCGATCTTGATCCTGATCTGAGCACCGTGGCCAAGGTGATGGGGTTTTAACGCGTCGCTCCCTTGAAAAACCAAAACACAGCCTGCAGTCGTCTGCATTACCGCCATCGGTTCTGAAGCCCACTTAACAATGTTGATGTCATCCGAATGAGCGGATTCATGGATGTCAACACCTGGATGATCGTTGGCTTCTTATTGGCCGCCTACTCGGTAGTCGCCAACGACTCACTGCAAACCCTCGGCACTTACATCTCTTCCAACAAGACACGCAGCCCCAAAGCTGTGCAGATGCTCTTCATCTGCACGGTCACAATTGCGGTACTGATGCTGGGCTGGTTTCTCAATTATGGGGATCCTGCTTGGGGTCGCCTCAATGTTCCTGGTAAGGAGTTCCCGCTTCCTGAACCCTTTACCTGGGTCTACATCCTTCCTCCCCTCGCCGTGCTGGCTCTCACCCAATGGGGTGCACCCGTGAGCACCTCCTTTCTGGTGCTCTCGACGTTCAAGCCAGCCAATATCGGACAGCTGCTGAATAGCTCTCTTACGGGTTACATCGTGGCGTTTGGCGTAGGTCTCATCGCCTACGGCCTGGGAATGTGGCTGCTGGAGCGCTGGGTGTTCCAGCAGACGCAAGAAGGCCAAAAAGTCAACAAGATCTGGTATGTCCTGCAGTGGTTTTCCACCGGTTTTCTATGGAGCATGTGGCTGGTGCAGGACCTCGCAAACATTTTTGTTTTCCTACCTCGCCAGCTTGACTTCTTCCCTATGGCGATCTGCACGGCAGTGCTCTGCGTGGGCCTCTGTGTACTGGTCGCCACCGGCGGTGGCCCGCTCCAGGCCGTACTTCGCACCAAGACCAACAGCTCCGATTTGCGCTCGGCCACGGTGATTGATTTCTTCTTTGGTCTCTGCCTGCTCTACAAAGCCTTCCTGTCCACCTTCCCTCTCAGCACCACATGGGTGTTCCTGGGGTTAATCGGTGGCCGGGAGGTTGCCCTGCGGGTTAAGGAAAAAGAGTTTGAGTTTGTATTCACCAATCGAGAAGGCGGAAATCTTGGACGGATCATCGGTCATGACCTTTGGAAAGCCTTCGTCGGCCTGGTGGTGAGCCTGGGGATTGCCCTCGGGATTCAAACTCTGGTTTGACTCAGCGGCAGTTGAATTCCCCCAACACTGGATTTCCGAAGGATGGAAAGGATGTCTGCCCCTCGTTGAACCTCCCATCACCATCAAATTGAAGAGGTTCGGGACAGAAAGTGCCTGCGGAATCCACCGATTAACAGCCTTCTAAACCGTGGAAAACCAGGGACAACTCAGCCGCAAAAAGCACCACCGCTTTTCCCCAGGCTGTGAGCAATGGGGAAAAGGGTCAATTGTCCCCATTGCCTCGCTGAGATTCCACAACCGTTTTCAAGTCAAAA
>NZ_JAKUHK010000264.1:0-2601 GCF_023630655.1 Synechococcus sp. MU1655
TGGCACCAGCGGACAAAATCACCCTGGGCTTCTGGGCCCCAGAGCAAGAGAAGGCTGTGACCCATCGCATCAGCGGGGGTGGACACAGCAGCAGTGAGAAAGTTGCAACCCTCGAGGTACGACGACGCGATGCCGTGGGTGTACCAGGAAGTTACGAAGGTGGTTCCCGTTAACCAGCCACCAATGGAGAGGTAGGCCGTGGGAAGGAGGAGAATGCCGGACCAGCCGACAAACACAAATCGGTCGCGCTTGAGCCAGTCATCGAGGACGTCGAACCATCCCCGCTGCGGCATGCGACCTGCAGCGATCGTCATGAGGTTGCTTCATGAAGCTTTACGTTCGTGAGCTTAAAGGGCTTGGCACTTTTTGCAGAGACAAGATGACCCAGCAGCTCAGAGATAAGTGAAAATACTCAGCCCGCCGTTTCCTGCTTCTGGCGAGGAGAATGGGACCACAAATTTTTTTCACCTGTGTACGTCGTCGAATTAGCTCTTCGCATGAGCCCGATGCCTATCTCTGTTCAACGCAAGGAGTCGGGAGATGCTGAATCTGTCTATCAACAGGTTCGTCAAGCCCTTGAACAGGGACAGCCACGATTGCTCGAAATGACCTGCGAAAAAGTCGAAGGCAAACGGCTCAGCGTTCTCACGAGTGACGTTTTAGCTGTTCAGATCTACGAGAAAACGGCGGCATCCGGGGGAAGCAAACGCCCAGGCTTTTCACTCGACAGCTAATCCCTGTGGGAACGGACACCAACGAACGGGTTCTTCAGTTTGAAGGCGTGAATTTTCGCTGGCCCTGCGGAACCCGCGCTCTGGACCGATGCAGCTTCAGCGTTCCAGCTCCAGGTCTGTGGATGCTTGTTGGCAGCAACGGGAGCGGGAAAAGCACTCTGTTTCGAATGATTGGGGGGTTGATCCAACCACAAGCGGGACGCATGGACTGCAAGGTTCAAACGGCCTTAGTGTTCCAAAATCCCGACCACCAACTCCTGCTCCCAAGTTGCGGCAGCAACCTTCTCCTGAACCTCCCCCCCACGCTTGCCCCTTCCCTCAAACGCAAGCGAATCGCCCATCTGCTTGAACAGGTTGGACTTGCTGGTATGGCGGCCCGGCAAATTCACACGTTGAGTGGAGGCCAAAAGCAGCGTCTGGCAATCGCTGGCGCACTAGCCAGCGAAGCAAAACTTTTACTCCTTGACGAACCGACAGCCCTACTGGACCCATCCAGCCAAAGCTCGGTCTTGGCAACGGTGCAACAGTTGTGTCACCGCTCACTCAATCCACTCACAGCTCTGTGGATCACGCATCGGCTGGATGAACTGGACCATGCTGATGGCGCAGCACTGATGAAAAAAGGCATGGTTGGCCCCTGGGAGAAAGGCCTTTCCTTGCGCCGCACGCTCAAGGCACTTGCCTAAGTCAGGGCCAGACAGTTAAGGTCTCCTGGTCCCAATCCTCGGTAGCTCAGCGGTAGAGCGGTCGACTGTTAATCGATTGGTCGCAGGTTCGAATCCCGCCCGGGGAGTTTTTTAATGACTGTCATCACCCACAAGGTGGTGACTTTTTTTGGTCTTAGCAGCACCATTTTTTCTTCAATCAGAGAAAATTTTCCACTGCATGCCATCCAAATCAGAAGATTTCCTGTAGAGGCGCGCGAGCCAATCTCTGAGTTACTACTTCAAACCCCTGTCAGGCAAAGGGCTTTTAGGGGCATGCCAACCATGAAGGACAGCTCCTGAATTCTGCACAAATTGGTTGATCTTGAGAGAATTACTCCTTAATGACGCGGCACTACCTCGTCCAACTGTTTTTTCGCCAGCATTTTGATGAAACCTTCCATCCTGCTGATCGAAGACGACCGGGACATGAGCGAACTGGTAGGTGGACACCTCGAGCACAGCGGTTTTGATGTTCAGCGAGCCGATGACGGCATTAAGGGCCAGGCACTTGCCTTGCAATACACCCCAGATTTAATTCTCCTTGATTTAATGCTGCCCAATGTGGACGGGCTCACGCTCTGCCAACGACTTCGCCGCGATGAAAGAACGGCATCCATCCCCATCCTGATGCTGACCGCCTTGGGTGGTACGAAGGACAAGGTGAGTGGTTTTAATTCGGGCGCCGATGATTACCTCACAAAACCATTCGATCTTGAAGAGCTTCAAGCGCGGGTGAAAGCGCTCCTTAGGCGTAGCGACAGAGCTCCTATCGGAACGTCGGGAAATCATCACGAAATTCTGAGCTACGGACCCTTGACCTTGGTTCCTGAGCGCTTTGAGGCGATCTGGTTCGAGCATCCGGTGCGACTCACCCACTTGGAATTCGAGCTTCTGCATTGCCTGCTCCAACGCCACGGTCAAACCGTTGCACCATCTCTCATCCTCAAGGAAGTTTGGGGTTACGAGCCAGACGACGACATTGAAACGATTCGCGTTCACGTCCGTCACCTGCGCACGAAATTAGAACCAGATCCACGCAAACCTCGGTTTATCAAAACGGTTTATGGAGCTGGCTACTGCCTCGAGCTGCCTACCGGATCCCAACTCGATGGACTCCAGGATGTTCTTGCTCAAGCGCGCCAGGATCGAGAGCAAAAAGC
>NZ_JAKUHK010000265.1:0-2587 GCF_023630655.1 Synechococcus sp. MU1655
TATTACGGCGACTCCGGAAGGCCCTAAGCACCTTGATCTCACCCTGACACGCGGCAAGTTTGAGGAGCTGGCTTCCACGTTGATCGATCGTTGTCGCATCCCGGTTGAGCAAGCTTTGAAAGACGCCAAGCTTTCATCGAGTGAGCTTGACGAGATTGTGATGGTGGGTGGATCCACTCGGATCCCAGCTGTCCTTGAGCTTGTGAAGCGCACTACCGGCAAGGACCCCAATCAGACCGTGAACCCTGATGAGGTGGTGGCGATTGGAGCCGCCATTCAAGGCGGTGTGTTGGCTGGAGAAGTCAAGGACATCTTGCTGCTGGACGTCACACCCCTATCCCTGGGCGTCGAGACGCTTGGCGGTGTGATGACAAAAATGATCACGAGGAACACCACCGTTCCAACCAAAAAATCAGAGACTTATTCCACTGCTGTGGATGGTCAAACCAACGTTGAGATTCACGTGCTCCAGGGTGAGCGCGAGATGGCCTCAGACAACAAGAGTTTGGGGACCTTCCGTCTCGATGGGATTCCTGCCGCCCCTCGCGGTGTGCCTCAGATCGAAGTCACGTTCGATATTGACGCCAACGGCATCTTGAGCGTGACTGCGAAGGACAAGGGCAGCGGCAAAGAGCAGTCGATTTCGATCACCGGAGCCTCCACTCTCTCTGACAATGAAGTCGAGAAGATGGTGAAGGATGCCGAGAGTAATGCCAGTGCTGATAAGGAGAAGCGCGAGAAGATCGACCTGAAGAATCAGGCTGAAACTCTCGTGTATCAGGCTGAAAAGCAGTTGGCTGAACTGGGCGACAAAGTTGATGCTGAGGCCAAGGCCAAGGTTGAAGAGAAGTCCACCAAGCTCAAGGAAGCAACGGAAAAAGAGGACTTTGACTCGATGAAGACTCTTCTTGAAGAGCTACAGCAAGAGCTCTACACCGTTGGTGCATCTGTCTACCAACAGGCGGGTGCAGAAGCAGCAGCTTCCGGTGAGGAGGGTGCTGCTTCTGGTAACTCTGCTGATGGATCTAGTAATGCTGGAGATGATGTTATCGATGCCGAATTTACTGAAACTAAGTAACTCAGGTCTTGGTTTTTGATCCAATAAGAATATAAAAGGGGGCTTTAGTCCCCCTTTTTTGTGTCTTTATCCAGTTGATTTCTGTTATTCCTTGATCGTGTTAGCTGCTGCCTTGGCTTGAACGATCACCTCTGGGGGAAGGGAGATGTAGCCCAGCTCAGGTGCTTTCGCCTGTGATTCCTCAGACAACATGTAATCGAATGTTGATTTGAGTACAGCTGTGTTGCTTCCGTTCCCGGTGGCGTAAGCAAGCACCCACGAGAAGGTCACGATGGGATAACCGTGCATTGGGTTGGCATTGCTACCAATCAGATCGGGTCCTAGATCGATCGAACCCAGGGCTCTACTTGCTGTGGCATTGGTTGGCGTCACCTTTTTTCCGGATCCGTTTTGAATGGCTGCCGCCTGTAGATCGCCTTTGACGTAGGCGAGCTCGACGTAGCCCACGCCGCCATCGATCTGGGTGAGTTGGGCAGCGACACCTTCATTGCCTCTGGCTCCCACACCCGTAGGCCATTGCACGGATTTGCTCGCGCCAACACTGTTTTTCCATTCCGGACTAATGGCAGAGAGGTGCTTGGTGAAGTTGTACGTCGTGCCAGAGCCATCAGAGCGATAGACCACCTTGATGGCTTTGTCTGGGCAGCCCAATGCGCTGTAGTTGCTGATGGTGCCTAAAAAGATTCCAGCCAGTTGTTCACGGGTGAGCTTCAATTCACAGCCGGGATTGTGATACGCCACAGCAATGGCACCCGCTGTCATCGGAACTTGGACGACGCCGCGACTCACTTTGGTAATAGCTTCGGTTTGCATGGGCTTGTCAGAAGCCCCGAAATCAATCGTGCCTGCCGTGAATTGACGGACTCCTGCTCCGGATCCAACGGATTGATAGTTGACCTGGATTCCTTGAGGTGCCAGATCCTGGAACCAGCGCTGGTAAATCGCCGCCGGAAACGATGCCCCTGCAGCGGAGAGACGGCCTTGTTGTTTGCCAGTTCCCTGATCGCTCGACGAGCAGGCAGTAAGACTGCAAGCGGCTGCAATGCCGATCAGTGCAGTGCCGGAGCGGTTCAAGAAACGGCGACCTATGAGGTCGAGTGGGCGATTTACTTGCATGTCATCTCTATATCTGAGGTGGCAAAGACCAATAAAGATCGAGTTGAGACAAGGTCAGGAGTCTGGAATCGTTGGAGTCGTCATAATTTGCTGACCAACCCAGTCTGCCGTAGCAGGTGTCAGAAGAACCCCGTTTCGATAATGACCACTAGCCAGGATTAAGCCTGGCTCCAAAACCTCAAGCAAGGGAGCTGGCCGCCCAGAGGGTCTGGCCCTGAGGCCATGCCATTGATCAACGACCTTGGCCTGTTGCAGCCAGTTCGGTGCCAGGCCATCCAATCGCCTCATGATCGAAGTCTCCTCAGCGGAAGGCTCCTTTCCTGGTTCCAGGGTTGCTCCAAGCCAAAGCCTGTCGCTTTCATGACGAATCAAATTGACTCCGTTGCAGACCAG
>NZ_JAKUHK010000266.1:0-2579 GCF_023630655.1 Synechococcus sp. MU1655
GGCGGCGAACCCAAAGCTGTCAGGCAGCCAAGCCAAGTCATGGCGCCATTCCGGGAAACACCTCTGGCTGTCCTCTTGTCCAAGCGTGAACTGACGCCACAGGGAGGCCGTACTCACCAGAACACAATCGGTTTCGACCCAAGGGCCATTGATTGGCTCCCAGCGACCTTCACGACTGGCCTGCTGAATCCGCGCATGCAAGGCCGGACGATGGCGTTCCACCCAGGCATAGAGAGCCGGGGTGGAGTGCGCAAAATGCAGCTCCGGGTAACGCTCCATCAGGTCGAGGGCAGAGCGAAAGGTCCGTTCAGCGGCTTGCCAAGTGTCAGCCACGGGCCAAAGCCAGGCGAGATCGAGATGGGCATGGCCCAGCCAATGAACAACACCCACGGGCTTCGGGCATGCCGCCAAGTGGCGATCGACCACGGCAACAGCCTCTGATGCCGTCGGGTCGCAAGACAACACGGCATCCGGAAGCGACTCTCCTCTGACCCAGGACAATTCCAAAGCTTCAGGAAGCAACGTCTGATCCGAGTCGCACTGGGCGATCAGAGGTTCCTGAACGAGAGCACTCTGAATGAGAGCCCCATCGTCATGGCAGGGGCTTCGCAACTCCAGCTGGATCCGCAGCCCCGAACCGTCTCTCCAATCCTTAGGGAGAAGCCAACGGCAGCGGGTATCAAAGAGGTCCCCCTCGTGCACCAGGACCCCATCAATGCGGAGGCGCACTTCATCGGCCCACCAGCTGAGCACCAGTCGCTCGCAGGACGCACTGGCCTGCATCCAGGGCTTTGGACAGACCAGGGTCTGCTCGAGGTGCAACCAGTTGCCACCTCGCGGCCAGATCAAAAGTCCACGCTCAGCCCAATCGGGACGGTGAATACGCCCCCAGGGATCGGCCAGGACCGATCGCCGTTTCTGATCGCCATGTCGCCACCACCCAGGGAGCAGATCTACGCGACTCCGACATCGAAACGTTTCAATCCACTCCGATCCCGGGGCTTGCAGAGGCTTCTCCATCCAGATATTCCATCATTCAGCCATAGAATGGTGATCAAATTTTCAGACGCCGGTCGGTTGCCATGCTTGCCCTCAAGATTTCGGTTTATTCCGTCGTCTTTTTCTTTCTCGGCATCTTTGTCTTTGGCTTCCTTGCCAGCGACCCAAGCCGCACACCCAGCCGCAAAGATCTCGAAGATTGAGTCCTAGATAACAGGGTCACGCCAAGCACTGGTTAGGCCTCGAGTTAAAGAGCCTTTACACATGGCAGGATCGCTTGCCATTGCTGGATTCCATTGTCGGCGTTGAGCCCCATCACCAGGATCGCAGGATCACTGGCTGTTGCCGCTGCGCTGACTGGCGTCCCTGTCCGCTCTCAGATTGTGGACACCTCTCTTGAAAAGATTGAGACGATTGAGGGACAGCCTGAAAGCACTGATCATTCTTTTTCTGACGCTGGTCCGGTACCGATCGATGTAGAGCCAGTTCTTCCCGGTCCCACGGCAAATCCGCAGGTCACGACAGACACAACCCAACCCTCAACGTCCAAGCCCCCCGAAGAAATTGATCTCACGGCTGACCGGCAATCGTTTGATGCGCGCCGAGGAGTTTTTATTGCTGAAGGCAATGTGCGAGCTGAACTGCGAGGAGGGACCCTTCAGGCCGATCGAGTCGAATTTGACAGCAACTTCAACACTCTGTTCGCCCGCGGAAGCGTGCGACTACGGCGAGGGTCGCAGTACTTCCAGGCAAGCACCTTCCGCTACAGCCTGATCCAAAACAGCGGTGAATTAGAAGACGTTTACGGCGTTCTTGAACTCGATGAACTGTCGGAAGGTTTCGGCCCTTCATCAACCGTTCCCTCCTCGTCCTCCTCAAGCGACCCTGAACAGCTGCTACCTGTGATGGAAAGCACCGGGTTGGGCTTCCCAACAGCCATCGATTTAGAGATCGGCAGCACAACGCCAGAGCGCATCAGTGCTCAAGGTGCTGTTGCAAACTTTTGGGACGAAGCAATACCGCCTCTCAATACCTGGACGGTGCCCTCTCCAAAGGAGAGCAGTGAAAAGGAGAAGCAATTTGCTGAAGGCATGGCCTGCCCAGCACCACTCCCTCCCATCCCAGATTGGCATCCCCATCCTTGGGCTGTCACCGTCTGGGGCGGCCAGATGATTGATTCCAATTTCGGCGACACCTTTCTCTTCAATGGGCGTCTCAGGGAGGAATATCTATTGGGTGTCAGCATGCAAAAACGAATTTGGCGAGCTGGGCCAGTTTCGCTGGAGCTAGAGGCCGATCTTTTCGGCCATCAGGCATTCGAACAACAAGGTGGAGAATTCAACCAGAATGAACCAAATGCCGATACTCCCGAACAATTTTTTGGGGAGGCCATTGTCGGGTTAGGGGTCAGATTATGGGTGCAACCTTGGCTGAGTTTCGGCTTCGTAGAAGGAATTAGTTACAACACATCTGTGAGCAATTATGAGCGTACCTTTCGCGAAAATTTTTCCCAATTACTGAATTACTTAGCTTTTGAGCTGGAAGCTTCTGTATCAGACCAGCTCTCCATGGTTGGAAGG
>NZ_JAKUHK010000267.1:0-2572 GCF_023630655.1 Synechococcus sp. MU1655
GAACATGAGGCCAGTACATGCCGCATGTCGGAAGACCAATTGTTTTATCTCCAAAGCCGTGGCATCGGCTTCGAAGAAGCTGTGTCGATGATGGTGAGTGGCTTCTGTAGGGATGTGTTCAATCAACTCCCCATGGAGTTTGCGGCTGAGGCCGACAAACTTCTCGCCCTCAAGCTTGAGGGTTCGGTGGGTTAAACCCAGCGTCAAGCTTCTATTGCTCGTTTTTTTCTTCGTTTTCTTCTGACGTGATCCGTCCCGACGCTGCGCCGCTCCTCGAAATCACTGATCTGCATGCGTCCGTTGAGGGCAAGCCGATTCTGAATGGGGTGAACCTGCAGGTGAAAGCCGGCGAAATTCACGCCGTGATGGGCCGTAACGGAAGTGGTAAGAGCACGTTGTCCAAGGTTTTGGCTGGTCACCCCGCCTATCGCGTGACATCTGGGTCTGTGCGTTACCTCGGCCGTGACCTTCTCGATTTGGAGCCTGAGGAGCGCTCTCGACTCGGAGTGTTCTTGGGCTTCCAGTACCCGATTGAGATTCCTGGGGTGAGCAACCTCGAGTTTCTCCGGGTCTCTACGAATGCCAGGCGCGAGAAGCAAGGTAAGGAGGAATTCGACACGTTTGATTTCGATGATCACGTGCGTGACCGCTTGCAAGTGGTCCAAATGGACCCTGCATTCTTGGAGCGCAGCGTGAATGAAGGTTTTTCTGGCGGCGAGAAAAAGCGCAACGAGATTCTTCAGATGGCCCTGTTGGATCCCGTGGTCGCGATCCTCGACGAAACCGACTCTGGTCTTGATATTGATGCCTTACGCATCGTTGCTGGAGGCGTGAATCAGTTGGCCAGTCCGGACAACTGCACGTTGCTGATCACTCACTATCAAAGGCTTTTGGATGAGATCACGCCGGATTATGTGCACGTGATGGGTGCTGGGCGCATCTTGCGAACCGGGGGGCGTGAATTGGCTCTTGAGCTGGAAAAAACTGGTTATGACTGGGTGGATCAGCAGCTCGCGGCCGAGGGGGTGGCCTAACGATGGCGATGCCCGAGGGTTGGTTGACACAGCTCCCTGCGCCAGCGGGGACACTTGAACCGGTTCAGCGCCGTGGACGATTAGCGTTGTCAGAGCAAAGCTTCCCCAGTCGGAGGCAGGAGTCGTGGAGACTCACTGATCTCAGGCGACTGGAGGCCCTGTTTCAGCTGTCATTGGCTGAGCAGAGACCACATCGCTCCAGTGCTGACAGCTGGCCGAGGATTCCAGCGCAGGCCCTGAGGCTTGTGATTGATGGCAGCCAGGATCCGTTGCAGGGGGTGACCTTGCCAACAGGAATTTCTCTGCTTGAGGGTGCTGAGTTGCAGCAAGCCCTAGGCCACACCTTGTCCCGCTGTCGCTGCGCGTCGGATTGGCCCGTTGAGCTCAATCACGGGGTGAGCCAGCAGATTCTGGCGTTACGCATTCGCGGCAAGGTTCCACCGGTTGAGTTGGTCATGGTTGCGTCCGACGCCATGTTGGTCCCAACCCGGGTTCTGTTGCTGGTTGAGGAAAAAGCAGAGCTCGACTGTCTCCAGGTTTTGAGTGCTAAGGGCCAGGCTGCCCATAGCCATCTTCTCGAAATTCACCTTGGCCAGGAATCCAAGGTGAATCACGGCTTGCTTGCCTTGGGAGATGGCCAAGAGGCTCTGCTCGCCAATCTGGCCGTGGAGCAAGAGTCGCGCAGTCACTACTCCCTGGTTTCGGTGTCGCAGGGCTGGTCGTTTGGGCGGCTGGAGCCGAGCCTTGTTCAGGTGGATGGTCAGGCTTCTGCTTCGATTCAGGGTCTTTCTGTCACCGCTGCTGATGAGCAGTTTGCGGTCCATACCGCCGTGCGTTTTGAGGGGCCTGAAGGCACGCTCGATCAAGTCCAAAAAACGATTGCGGCCGACCGCTCTCACAGCATCTTCAACGGGGCCATTCAAGTGCCTAGGCCAGCGCAGCGCACCAACGCCTCCCAGCTCAGCAGGAGCTTGTTGCTCTCGGGACGCGCTCGCGTTGATGCCAAGCCTGAGTTGGAAATCGTGGCTGATGACGTGCGTTGTACCCATGGGGCCACCGTGAGCCAGCTCCAGGAGGATCAACTCTTTTATCTGCGCAGCCGTGGCATTACGCAGTCCTCAGCCGCCGCTTTGCTCCTGCGTGGTTACTGCCAAGACGTGCTGGATCGCTTGCCTCTTGATGGCTCGCAGCGCTGGTTGGGCGGCAGCTTGCAAGTGGGAGGAATGACACCATGACAACACTTCCTCGTAACGCGCCCGTTACTCTCGCGGAACGGGTGCGTGCTGACTTTCCAATACTTGAGCAGGTTTCAAGTTCTGGTCAGCCCCTGATCTATCTGGATCATGCGGCGACCAGTCAGAAGCCTCGTGTGGTGCTCGATGCGATTCAGCACTACTACGCCTGCGACAACGCCAATGTGCATCGTGGTGCTCACCAGCTCAGTGCGCGTGCCACGGAGTCGTTTGAAGCGGCTCGTGCCACGACCGCTGGATTGATCGGTGCATCGAGCTCAAAAGAAATTGTGTTTACGCGCAATG
>NZ_JAKUHK010000268.1:0-2559 GCF_023630655.1 Synechococcus sp. MU1655
GGAACAGCCGGATGGTGATGCACTCAAGCTTTTGCGTGAGCAGCTCGACCGTTGTGCTTTAGGGATTCTGTCTGGCCGCTCCTTGCCTGCCGCCAGACAACGTTTTGGGGAGCTGCTGTTACCGGAACCCAAGGTTTGGATCACTGGGGCTGGTACGGAGATTCACTACGGCCAGGAGAGTGAACCTGATTTGTTTTGGTCGGCTCAGATTGGAGTGGATTGGGACCGCGCAGGTGTGGAAAGTGCACTGGCTGACCTCACCGATCACATTGCATTGCAGCGGCCTGATCAGCAAGGTCCTTTCAAGTTGAGCTACACGATTCTCGATGCTGGTGAAGAGATCCTTCCCTTGATCCGACAACGTTTGCGCCAACGCCATCAGGCGGCGCGTCCTCAGTTGCGGTGTCATTGGTTTTTAGATGTGCTGCCCCTGCGCGCATCCCGCAGCGAAGCGATCCGTTTTCTCGCTTTGCGCTGGGGCCTTCCACTGGAGCAGATGTTGGTTGTGGCCAGTGAGCAAGGTGATGGCGAGTTGGTTTGCGGTCGACCCGCCGCCGTTGTTTTGGGCGATCACGATCCTTGTTTGGATGATTTTCGACAGCAACAGCGTGTGTACTTTGCGACTCGCGCCCAATTACCTGGCGTGCTGGAGGGCATTCAGCACTATCGGTTCTTGGGCGGACGAGCCCGGCATGATCAATCCTTGACCTGAACCTTCACTGCCGCTGCACAGCGGTCTGCCTTGGCTAAAGCTTCGTTGATCTGGGTTCCGCGGGCTAAAGCAACGCCCATCCGACGCCCTGGCCGAGCCTCTCGTTTGCCAAAGAGCAAAAGATTGGTGTCTGGCTCCGTGAGGGATTGTTCCACACCACTGAATTGAACATGGTGCCCCTGGCTTTCGGCCAGGATGACGCGGCTTGCCGCAGCATCGGCAGCAGTGATCGAGGGGATGGGTAGTCCCAATACGGCCCGGAGATGCAGATCGAATTCGCTTAGGTTTTGGCTGATCAGGGTCACGAGGCCGGTGTCATGCGGTCGTGGTGAGAGCTCGGAAAACACCACGTCATCGCCGCACAAGAAAAACTCCACCCCAAAAAGACCAGCACCGCCAAGGTTGTCGGTGACGGTTCGGGCCATCGTTTGGGCTTGTTGCAGTTGGGTGGGCGAGATTGACGCAGGCTGCCAACTGCATTGGTAGTCGCCATTGGCTTGCTGATGACCAATCGGTGGGCAAAACAGGGTGGTTCCATCGTGTTGACGGATGGTGAGCAGGGTGATTTCAAGATCAAAATCAAGAAATTCCTCCACGATCACCTGGGCGGAACTGCCTCGGGCTCCTGCCATAGCGATCGTCCAGGCCTGATCTAATTCAGCAGCTGAGTGAACCACGCTCTGGCCTTTTCCCGAGGAACTCATCACTGGTTTGACGACTACGGGCCAACCCAATGGTCCGGCAGCACGCTGGAGCTCCTGTGCATCGGAGGCATAGGCAAAGCGTGCGGTGCGTAGTCCGAGTTCACCCGCAGCAAGATTCCTGATTCGGTCGCGATTCATCGTGACTGCAGTGGCCCTGGCCGTGGGAATCACGCAGATGCCGTTGTCTTCCAGTGCTTGCAAGGCATCCACTGCCAGCGCTTCGATTTCTGGGATCAGCACATCCGGCTGATGCTTGTTGACAACCGTCTTGAGGGCGTTTGGATCGGTCATGGTCAGCACCTCGGCCAGATCTGCTACCTGCATGGCTGGCGCATCGGCGTAACGGTCGCAGGCGATGACATGGCAACCCAGTCTCTGGGCGGCGATCGCCACCTCTTTGCCCAGTTCGCCGCTGCCGAGCAGCATCACTGTTTTTGGGAATTTCGTCATGGCGGGTTTCAAGGCAGCATGGCTTGATCTTCTCGCTCTGCCCTCATGCCTTTGCCGCTTGCGTTTACAACGGCTGGAGACGCGGCCAATGGTCTGCTGTTTGGTTTGGAGATCGCCACCATTCAAAAATGGGTTTTGATTTATCTAGGTGTGTCGTCCTTGGTTTTTGTTTTGGTTTGGGTGATCGGTGAATTCCGTCGCGGCTGATCAGTTTGAAGGAGATCCAAAGGTTGGATCGCTGATCAAGGTGAGCTGGCGGAAGGCAGGTTCTTCATTGACAAAGCCCCAAGACTCAAAGACTTCGGCATCGCTATGGGTGATGCGTTGTTGATGTCCTTGTGAGTTGAGCTCAAAGCCCTGTTGTGCCATGCGGCGCATCAGGCTGGCTGCTTCTTCAAAGCGGGAGGCCATGGCTTCAAGGCTGGTGCAATCACGCGTGAGACCAGCTTCTTTCCAAGTGAAGTAAGACACGTATAGCTGTGGGCATGGTATGGGTCAAAGATTTAGCAGAGGATTGAAATTGCTTTGGAGATGCCTCCTGGTTGATGTAGAAGCATGTTTTTAATTGTCTTGGATTTAGCTAATTAATTGTTGTGTTGATTTTATGGTTGTCGCAAGTGAAATACTTAATCGAATTGTTGGAGATCTTTGAATACAGGAGATTTGTGTAACAGTGAACTCTTGGTGATTGGA
>NZ_JAKUHK010000269.1:0-2552 GCF_023630655.1 Synechococcus sp. MU1655
TTGGCGAATAAGGGAGCCCGAAGCCTCGGCGTCTCCGAAGTATTTATCGTTCACATCCTCCCCAGGGAGCTTTTCAATATGGTGGCAACAGCCGCGGCAACGGCCGAACTTCAGGTCGCAAAGGACTACGTCATTGCAGATATCGGTTTAGCCGATTTTGGTCGCAAGGAACTCAATATTGCTGAGACCGAGATGCCCGGTCTCATGGCATTGCGTGCCAAATACGGCAAGGACAAGCCCTTGAAGGGGGCCCGGATTGCCGGCTCCCTTCACATGACGATTCAGACAGCTGTTCTGATCGAAACCCTGGTCGAGCTTGGTGCTGATGTGCGCTGGGCCTCCTGCAATATTTTCTCCACCCAAGACCACGCCGCAGCTGCGATGGCTGCTGGTGGCATTCCAGTCTTTGCTGTTAAGGGTGAAACCCTTGAGGAGTACTGGGATTACACCCACAGCATTCTCGAATGGGGCGATGGCGGAACGCCCAACATGATCCTGGACGACGGTGGAGATGCCACCGGTCTGGTGATGTTGGGTAGCAAGGCTGAGCAGGACATCACCGTGCTCGATAACCCTTCCAACGAAGAGGAGACCTTCCTGTTCGCTTCCATCAAGAAGAAGTTGGCCAAGGATTCCAGTTTCTACAGCCGCATCAAGGCTGAGATTCAGGGTGTGACCGAGGAGACCACCACGGGAGTGGCTCGTCTCTACAAGATGCAGAAGAACGGAGAGCTTCCTTTCCCTGCGATCAACGTCAACGATTCGGTCACGAAGAGCAAGTTCGACAACCTCTATGGCTGTCGTGAATCTCTGGTTGACAGCATCAAGCGCGCGACCGATGTGATGGTGGCTGGCAAGCAAGCCCTCGTGGTTGGTTACGGCGATGTGGGCAAGGGTTCTGCGCAGTCATTGCGTGGGCTTGGTGCCACCGTTTGCATTGCTGAAGTGGATCCCATTTGCGCACTGCAGGCTGCGATGGAGGGTTACCGGGTTGTCCGCCTCGAGGATGTGGTGGATCAGATGGACATCTTTGTGACCGCCACGGGCAACTACCAGGTGATCCGCAATGAGCACCTGGTCAAGATGAAGGACGAAGCGATCGTCTGCAACATCGGACATTTCGACAACGAGATCGATGTCGCTTCGTTGAAGTCTTACCAGTGGGACAACATCAAGCCTCAGGTGGATCACATCACCCTGCCAAGCGGCAACAAGATTATTCTTCTTGCCGAAGGCCGTCTCGTGAATCTGGGCTGCGCCACTGGTCACCCCAGTTTCGTGATGAGCAACTCATTTACCAATCAAGTGTTGGCTCAGATTGAGCTATTCACGAAGGGCAGTGAGTACGGCAAAGAGGTGTATGTGTTGCCTAAGCACCTTGATGAGATGGTGGCTCGCCTTCATCTTGAGAAGATCGGATGCAAGCTTACTGAGTTGAGCAAAGATCAAGCCGATTACATTAACGTTCCTGTGGAAGGTCCCTATAAGCCTGATCACTATCGTTATTGATCATTTTCAACTGATTGAGGAGGGCTGCGAAAGCAGCCTTTTTTTTGGCTTAATGTTTTTAAAGATTGCCTGGTAAGCGGCGAATTGTTTGAATTTAGTTTTTTTACTGGAATTTAAAGTCATCATTCTGTTCTGGAGCTGATGATTTCGAGTAGGCCTGTTTGGGTGGACATTTCAGGCATTTGATCGGCCTGGTGAGCTTCGCTTTCAACGCAGCTTCTTTGCTTGATTGATGGGTGAGGTGTTCAGAGTATTGATAAGGATTTGTTCGATCTAATGATGAGATTTTGAACGATCGGCTTTGTGCTCTGAGCTCCCTCGGGTCCCAAACGGTTTGGGGTCGCCTGAGGCCTAGCGTCTCAAATGATGCTTTTCTGATTCGAATGCGTAGATATTTTTTCTTCTATCTATCGCCGATTCTGATGCGCGAATCACGTCGTTATCGAGGATACCGTTTGGTCATAAAGTATGAAAGACTGGCTTCGCTTTGTCATCATTGTGAATGGGTCTGTCTGAACTGATTACTCAGCTGCCAGAGCTGATTGGACAGGCCGTTGAGGCGAATCAATGGTTGGGGTATGGCGCCATTTTTGCCGCCATGTTTCTGGAAAACTTGTTTCCGCCCATCCCCTCAGAACTGATCATGCCCTTGGGAGGGTTTTATGTGCAGCAAGGACAATTGCAATTCATCCCCGTTGTCCTTGCGGGTTTGATCGGAACGGTGCTGGGTGCGTTGCCTTGGTACGGCATCGGCCGCCTGATTAATGAAGAACGCATTGAGCAATGGCTGGA
Organism: Synechococcus sp. MU1655; assembly: GCF_023630655.1. Classification (NCBI taxonomy): domain Bacteria; kingdom Bacillati; phylum Cyanobacteriota; class Cyanophyceae; order Synechococcales; family Synechococcaceae; genus Synechococcus; species Synechococcus sp. MU1655. The sequence continues at coordinate 2,302 of NZ_JAKUHK010000269.1, forward strand.
GCGCCATGGTCGCTGGATCGGCATCAGCCCTGAGGAGCTCGCGCGGAGCCGCCGCTGGTTCAGCCGTTATGGCACTGCTTTGGTGTTTTGGGGACGGTTGGTACCAGGCATTCGCACTCTGATTTCGGTTCCTGCTGGCATTGAATTGATGCCGATGGCTCCGTTTTTAATCTGGACCACGGCTGGCAGCTTGATCTGGACGCTGTTGCTGACCATCGCCGGGATGGTGCTTGGTGAGGGCTACAGCAACG
>NZ_JAKUHK010000270.1:0-2528 GCF_023630655.1 Synechococcus sp. MU1655
CGAGAAGCCAGCAGAGGCAGAGCCAGGATTCGGGCGAGCTGCACCACCAACGCCACCAAACCGAAGTCGAGCAACCTGCCCGACTGAGCAAACAGCCAAAGCCCAATGCCGTAGAGGCTGGTCTGCGTCCCAAGATTGGAGATCAACTGACCACACCAGAGGAAGCGAAACAGCACGCTGTTAGGCGGTGCCCCCTTGGCCCCGTTGGCAGACATCGACGATCCGGTTGGCAATGGCACCTTTATTGGAGTCGATCGCGCTGGATCCACACCCGCGCAGGCCTCGTCCGCACGGCATAGTCAACCCCACGCCAAGAGATCCGGCGAGCCAGCAAGGCTGCCACTGTGGACGCCCCATCCACCAGCTGCCCTGGCAACAGGCCCACACTCCAGCCCAACCAATGGGGGCTGCCTTCCGGCTGCAGCAATTGTTCAATCCAGCACAGCAAGCCCACGCAACCCAGCTCGTAGACCAGCGCCGTGGTCCAATCTCCCTCAAGCAGCGCAAGCAAGAGCAGTGCTGCACTGCTAATCCCGTGGAGTGCCACCAAGCCCCAGGCCGGATGATGCAGGCGAGCGGTGAGGAGCTGACGGGTGATCCAGCGGCTCAGCGGGAGCAACGCTTGAGCAGGATCCGGATCCACCATGACCAGATCCGGTGCGAACCGGTAGTCCAAACCCAAACGTCGCAGCGGACCCAACAGGCCGGTGTCTTCGCACAGGCCCCGGCTGAGCAGCTCCAGCCAATCGCCCGCGTCCACAACGGAGCGGCGCACACAAAGGCATCCACCCCAAGGGATCTTCCACAGGGTCATCAAAACCACAGCACCGGCGTTCCATACCGCTCGCGTCCAGCTGCTCAGATTCAATCCCGACAATCCTGGTGATGGCGGCGCAAACCAGCGGTTGCCCGAAATCGCGCCGACGCCCGGCTGTAAGCACGCCCAGGCACAGCGCTCCAAGCCATCCTCAGCGAAGCGGATATCAGCATCGAGAAGCACCACCAGGGCGCTATCGGAATGAAGATCAGGAAAGGCCTGGCGTAGTGCTGCACATTTCAGCGAGCCCTGGCTCGGGCGCTGCTGAAGCGTTCGGCATTGCAGCTCGTTCCAAGCGGTGTCAGTGCGAGCCAACCAGGGCTGGAGCAGGGGCCAGGCTGGATCAGCATCACTGTCCACCACCACCTGGAGCCGCCAAGGGGCTGGGTAGGTCTGGCGAGCAAGCACGTCCAACAAACGCGGCAGGCAGGCATCCGCCCCCCTCAGGCAAAGCACCACCTCCAAAGGCAACCATCCCTCCTCGGGCTCCGCTGGCAGCTGGTGAGTCCCTCGCCGCAAGTCGCTGAGGCGACGGGAAAACAGTTTGACGAGCAGAATCTGCAGAAGCAGGAGTCCAAACAGAAGCGCGGTTGCAGGCAAGCTCAAACCCCAGCGCTCTGCTGAAGCAGCACCGATGCCCAGGGACCAATTAATTGAGGCCAATCAGGGCAGCGCACCCCCTGTTCAGCCAGCAACTCGGTGGTGGAAGCACAACTGGGTCGAGCCCGCTGGCCCCTGCAGTTGCTCTCTGGGTAGGTCAGGCCATCCTCTCCCCAGCGTTGCCGCAGGAAAGGAAGCAGGGGCTGAAGCGGATTGGCCGAGCTCTGTTCGATCTCCGTGATCCAGTCCTGCATCGGCACAATCCGCCAGCCGCTCTGGGCATCAGTGATTTGACCCAGCAAGGCATTAAGCATCATCGGCTCAGGGTGCTGCAAGTGGAAACAGCGGCCCTTTGCAGACTTGCTCCAAGCCAATGCAGTGATGGCATCAGCCACGTAATCCACAGGCACCACATCAAGCTCCCAGGCCAGATCAGGCGAGGCCCCTAGGGCCAAACAACCCTGCAGCAAGCGCTGCAGCAGATCACCTTGGTGCCAAGAGCTGCCATTGGAAGGACCGGCAATCAGCGGAGGTCGATAGATCGTGACGGGAAGTCCGGCCTCCCCTGCCCGCCGTACCATCCGGTCCGACACCCATTTGGTCTGGGAATAACCAAGTTGAATTCCCTTCCAGTCCTGCAGCGGATCGTGCTCAGCGATCACCTGGTCGCGATAAGCATCCGCCTCAAACACAGCCACGCTGGAAATCAACTCAAAACGCAGCGGTGAACCTGCGGTGGCCAAATGGAGAAGCTCTCGAGTTCCTCCCACATTGGCCGCTGCCAGTTGGGCGTAACTGGCCATCTGACTGAGCTGGGCACCGTTATGAAGGATTCCACCCAACCCCTGGCCTAGAGCCGCAAATTGATCAGGGTCCAGTCCCAGCTTCGGCTGGGCAAGGTCTCCCAGCACCACCTCCAACCGCTCCGACCAGGCCGGGTTCCAGAGCCCATAACGACGAAGGTTCAGCTCCAACGTCTCCAATCCCTGTTGCCTGGAGGCAGCGCGCACAAGACATCGCAACCGCAGTTCCGGCCAACGCTCAAGTTGCCCAGCCAAGAGATAAGCGCCAAGAAAGCCACTCGCCCCGGTGAGCAAGACCTGCTCACTTG
>NZ_JAKUHK010000271.1:0-2517 GCF_023630655.1 Synechococcus sp. MU1655
GGGCGCTCAAAAGTTCCACCAATGGGTAACGGCTCGAAATGCCCTGATAGCAATCGCGACAACGTCCCTGAAGCCAGAGCCACCCCATCACCGGCACATTGTCGTGCCAGCGCACGGCCTGGCCACACTTCGGGCAGTGGCTGCCGGGCCAAACCACCGATTCCCCGCGAGGCAATCGCCAGGCCACAACATTGGCAAAGCTCCCCACACAGGCTCCTGCCACCAAAAGGCTCAGACCCAGGACACTGACACTGTTCACAGCCCTGACCCTCTTGGTCGCTCTCGCCAGCCACGCGGGCGCCGCAGTCGTCGACCGATCAGATCGATACTGATGAAATGTTCTTGAAGCAACAGTGTTGGACTTTCAAACACAACCCTGCCCTCATCTAAACGCTCATTCACAACAACACCCATCGGTTCAAGCTGCTGCCCAGAGTCACTTAAGAAGCGGAAGTAAATCCGCCGTGCCAAAGCGATCAGACGACGACTATCAACTCTGTCCCAGCGCGGTAGAGGAGTTGTTGATCCACTGGCACCTGCAATCTCAAAGGAGGGAGAGGACAAAAAAAGGACCCACCTGATCATTCAGATGAGTCCACGATAGATGTGATTGCTCGATGTGTTCGACAGAAGCAATCAGGAGAGCTTGCTTTGCTCTTCAATCATGCGGTGAATGATGGGGGTCAAGATGAGTTCCATCGCGAAGCCCATCTTTCCTCCGTTCACAACAATGCTGGTGGGGCTGCTCATGAAAGAGTCATGAATCATGCTCAGCAAGTAGCTGAAATCAATGCCCCACTTCTCACGCGCTCCCTTGCGGAAGTGAATGATCACGAAGCTTTCATCAGGAGTCGGGATGTTCCGACAGATGAATGGGTTGGAGGTGTCAACCGTGGGCACCCGCTGAAAATTGATGTCAGTGAGGCTGAATTGGGGACAGATGTGATTGATGTAATCCGGCATGCGGCGCAGGATCGTGTCAACGATCGCTTCTGCTGAATAGCCGCGCTCGGCATTGTCACGCTGAATCTTTTGGATCCACTCGAGATTGGTAATCGGAACCACACCCACGAGTAAGTCAGCGAGAGACGCCACGTCGTAGCCGTCTCCGACAACGCCACCGTGGAGGCCTTCGTAAAACAAGCAATCGGTACCACCAGGGATGTCCTCCCAGGGGGTGAACTGACCTGGATCCAAGTTCACACCGAGGCGAGCGTTGTGCTCAGCAGCCTCTTCTGGACTGTGGAGGTAGTAACGCTTCTGGCCTCCACCAGTTTCGCCATACACGCGAAAGAGTTCTTCGAGCTTGTCGAAGAGGTTGGCTTCAGGACCGAAGTGGGAGAAATTCTCACCCTTCGCAAGCGATTCAGACATGGCGGTCTTCATCGCCATCCGCTCGAAGCGGTGGTAGCTATCGCCCTCCACTACTGCAGGAGTGATGTTCTCCCGAGCGAAGATGTGCTCAAAAGCCCTCTTGACAGTGCTAGTGCCTGCACCTGAGGAACCCGTGACAGCCACGACGGGGTGACGCTTCGACATCGACGGAGGAGGAAATGGCCCGATGAGTTTGGCAGGTCAAAGGGCAAATTCCACATTTTTCCTGCCAGGTCGCATCAGAGTGTCTTAAGAAGTTCCTCCCCCATCGCCTGACAGCCCAGAGCAGTACAGCCTTCAGACATCAAATCACCAGTACGGAATCCGGCTGCCAAAACACGATCAACAGCCCGTTCGAGATCGTCAGCAGCTGCATTTTGCTTGAGACCAGTCCGCAACATCATCGCTGCGGAGAGCACCATGGCCATCGGATTGGCCTTGTCTTGACCAGCGAGATCGGGGGCTGAGCCATGAACAGGTTCATAGAGACCTGGCCCCTCGCTTCCTAAAGAAGCTGAGGGAAGCATGCCAATTGAGCCGGTGAGCATGGCCGAAATATCGCTGAGAATGTCACCGAAAAGATTGCCGGTGAGCACCACATCGAACTGGCGAGGATCTCTGACCAGTTGCATCGCCGCATTGTCCACATAGAGGTGACTGACATCCACGGAGGCGTAGTCACTTTTCATTCCCTCCACGCGATCACGCCACAGTTGGCTGACGTCGAGCACATTGGCCTTATCCACCGAGCAGAGCTGACCGCGACGCTCTGCGGCGAGCTTGAACGCCACCCTCGCGATTCTGTCGATCTCAGAATCCGAGTAGGTCATGGTGTTGAACGCACGCTCTTCACCATCAGCCTGCACCCGACCTTTCGGTTGACCGAAATAAATCCCGCCGGTTAGTTCCCTCACCACCATCAGATCCACCCCTTCCACCACTTCAGGTCGCAGGCTGCTGGCACCAATCAGCGCTGGAACAATTTTGACTGGTCGGAGATTGGCGAAGAGTTCCATGCCCGAGCGCAGGGCTAGCAAGCCACTTTCAGGCCGTTGCTCCCGGGGCAACGAATCAAATCGAGGGCTCCCAATCGCTGCAAGCAAAACGGCATCGGCAGCCTTACACGCTTCAAGGGTGCTCGCC
>NZ_JAKUHK010000272.1:0-2511 GCF_023630655.1 Synechococcus sp. MU1655
CAGCGTTAAACTCCCAACAATGCCGGCTTAGCTCAGTGGTAGAGCAGCGCTTTTGTAAAGCGAAGGTCATCGGTTCAAATCCGTTAGCCGGCTTTAGACACGATCTGTAAGGGCACGATCAGCTCTTCTTCTGCACGGTGGGTCATCGGATTGAACGACCTGTAAAGATCCAGATCACAACGAAGACAATCATCCATGGGAGCAGGTTGAAACCAACCAATGGCGTGAGCAGTTGGACCACCGGTTCATACAGCCAGTGCATGGCCGTTTGGAGCAAAATCAACGCAGCGATTAACCAGAGCATTCGGGAAGGCTCACCACACCTACTGGCATCACAGCGCCTCTGCGCAGGCAATGCCAGTCTTGAGGTCCTCGCCAAGCAATCACCGAGCTCGCTTGACACGAAGGGGCTGGCCAAGGGATTGGTGCCAGCAACGGCAAGTCTGGAAATGCGTCAGCCGCCTCCGTTTCGGTTCGACTGGCTGGCTCTCCCGAAAAATTGGCACTGGTCGTGGCAAGCGGACCGCTGCAACGCAGAAGATCCAACATGGGCTTACAAGCTGGGATGCGCAAACCAAGGGTTGCGCATCCAGGGTTGAGAGTCTCTGCGCAGGGACCAAAGGCTGGCAAGACCAGGGTGAGGGCCCCTGGCCAGTGCAGTTGCGCAAGTGCAATGGCATCGGCTCGGGCAGCGGGGGAGACATGACACAACAACGCATCAACGTCAGCACCCATCAGGATCAACGGCTTGTCCTGTGGCCGTTTTTTCAATCTCCAAATTTGAGCCGCATGCTCTGGCATCGAAGCCAATGCCGGGAGGGTGTCTGTTGGCAGTAAGGCTGCGCCGCCAGCACGCAAATGCGCTTCGATGCCATCGCGATCGAACAGATGGAGGGGATTGATCGTCATCATTCATCCCTCTGCTGGTCGGTCGTAAACGACAGGTTCGCAAGACCGCTGCGCAAGAGCAAAGCGAGGGATGCCCTGAAGGTCATCACGGGCTTCTGGCCGTTCAAGACCTGCATCACTGAGCAACTTCAGCACCATCGCACTCTGGTCATGGTGATGCTCCAGGAGGATCCATCCGCCTGGAGCCAGTGCTCTGCTTGCATCTCGGATGATCTGCCTGCAACAGTCGAGTCCATCCTCACCACCACAAAGAGCCAAATGAGGCTCATGGTCTTTAACAACTGGCGCAAGTTCATCCATCACAGCCGTTGGGATGTAAGGCGGATTGCTGAGCACCAGGTCCAACTGCCCCCACCATGGTTTGAGCGGTTCCCACCAGCTGCCGAGATGGAGTTGCCAACCACTTTCTCCAGCTAGGGCAATCAGATTGCGTTTAGCAAGAGCAAGCGCACTGTCACTGGAGTCCACAGCATGGCCCTGCCAGCGAGGGAAAACACGGGCAAGAGCCGCGGCCAAAGCTCCCGAGCCTGTTCCCAAGTCGGCCCAGACGCCTTCCCCAACGCGCGCATCCTCCGGCAAACACTGCAAAGCGAAGTCGATGAGCAGCTCAGTTTCTTGGCGGGGAATCAAGGCAGCCGACGACACCTCCAGCTCAAGATCTCGCCATGGACACATGCCAACCAAGTGCTGAAGAGGAATGTGCTGATCGCGATGTTGAACCCAAAGATCGGTGAGCTGTTGCAAGGAGGAACTCAGCTCGATCTCAACATCTGGGCAAATTCGTAGCTTTTGAAGATCACTCCACGAGCAATCTGCGGCCATCGAAAGCAGCCAATCCAAATCGACAGGGCATCCACCCTGACGAATCAGCTCACGCCTCCACATCAGTAGATCTGTTCCCTTGCAGCGGATAACGCCCATTGAAGAAGGTTAAACGGACCGCCAACGCAGTCCAGGCTTGGGCTCGACAACACCCGCGAGCTCGAGCTGCAACAACTCATGCGCCAATTGATTGGGATTGCAGCTGAGTGCTGCAGAGAGCTGCTCAAGGGTGAGCCCTTCATCAACGCCACGCAGAAGCAAGGGATTCCGATCAACTGAAGACGGGGATCGGTCCAATGTGATCGACGCAGTCCTCGCGGCCGCAAGCGGTCCCGGACCTAGGGCCTCAATCAAGGATTCAGGCGATAGCAAGGGTGTTGCCCCCTTCTGCAACAAACCGTTGCTGCCCTGACAAGACCAACGCAGCGCATCCCCTGGAACCACCCAAACAGGACAATCCAGAGTGTGAGCAATCTGGGCTGATAGCAGTGAGCCGCTTGTCTCAGGGCACTCAACCACCACTAGGGCACAAGACACACTGACGAGAAGACGATTGCGTAAAGCAAAATTGGATCTCTGCACCCGCGCTCCGCGAGGACATTCGCTCAACAACAAGCCAGCAGATTCGACTTGAGCCTGCAGGGCCTCATGCTCAGGCGGATACACACGATCCAACGGCGTACCCAACACACCAACTGGAAGTCCACCCGCTGCAAGACACCCATGATGAGAGGTGGCATCAATTCCTTCGGCAAGACCACTCACCACGGGCCAACCAGC